>JAEWUR010000365.1 GCA_023397045.1 Planctomycetota bacterium | reverse complement strand
TCCCATCGCCGAACTCGATCCCGACGGGCGCATCCAATATATCAATCCCGCCGCCGAGCGGCTGTTTCCCGACCTGCGCGAGAAGGAATCGGCCCACCCCTGGCTTGCCGGCTGGGAGTCGATCGTGGCCGCGCTCAAGAGAGATCACAAGACCCTCGGCGTCCACGAAGTCCACATCGGCGACAGGTGGTTCCAGCAGACGGTCCACGACGTCGACGCGATCGGACGGTTTCGTTTCTATGGGTCCGACATTACCCATCGAAAGCTCGCCGAGCAGAACCTTCAAGAGACGACCAAGAAGCTCGCCCGATCGAATGAAGAACTGGAACAGTTCGCTTATATCGCCTCGCACGATCTTCAGGAACCGCTCCGCGTCATTATCGGCTATGTGCAACTGCTCGAACGAAAGTATAAGGACCGCCTCGAGGGCGATGCCGGCGAGTTTCTCGATTTCATCGTCGACGGCGCATCGCGCATGCAGCAGTTGATCACCGATCTGTTGAACTATTCACGCGTTGGCACCCGGGGCGCCGTCCTCCGGCCGGTCGAACTGGAACGCGTTGTCGAGCGTGCGTTGAGCAACCTGAAGACCGTGATGCAAGAGACCGGCACGACCGTATCGCACGACCCGCTGCCGCGCGTGCAAGGCGATGAAACGCAATTGGTCCAACTGTTCCAAAACCTGTTCAGCAACGGCATCAAGTTCCGCGGCGCCGCGCCGCCGCACTTGCACGTTTCGGTCGCGCGCGACGGCGACGCCTGGCGACTGGGCGTCCACGACAACGGCATCGGCATCGAGCCGCAATACTGGGATCAGATTTTCGTGATCTTCCAGCGGCTGCATACCCGGCACAAATATCCCGGGACCGGAATTGGCCTGACCATCTGCAAGCGAATCGTCGAGCGCCACGGCGGACGCATCTGGCTCGAGTCGAAACCCGACCAGGGAACTGCCTTCTTCTTCACACTTCCCCTAGGCGAGGAGAACTCCTGATGAACGTCAGACCGATCGAACTGCTCTTGGTCGAGGACAGCCAGCCGGATGTTCGATTGACCCAAGAGGCCCTTCGCGAGGCGAAGGTGAAGAACCGGCTTTGGGTCGTCGAGGACGGCGTCGAGGCGCTCGCTTTTCTGCGCAAAGAGCCACCCTATGCCGACGCACCCCGACCCGACCTGATCCTGCTCGACTTGAACCTCCCTCGCATGGATGGACGTCAGGTGCTCGAAGCGATCAAGGCCGATGCCTCGCTGAAGTGCATCCCGGTGGTGATCCTCACCACATCGAAGAGCGAGGAGGATGTGCTTCGTGCCTACCAATTGCACGCCAACTGCTATATCACCAAACCGGTCGATTTCAATCGTTTCATGGAAGTCGTCCGGACGATCGAGGATTTCTGGCTAACCATCGTCCGACTCCCGGAATGCAACCCATGAACGCATCGCCCATCCGCCTGCTGCTGGTCGAGGACAATCCGGCCGACGCGAAACTGCTGGAATACGCCCTGGCCGATTCGGCCGTCGAATCGTTCCATATTTCACGCGCCGAGCGAATCGCCGAGGCCGTCCAACAGCTTGCAGAAGATTCATTCGATGCCATCCTGTTGGACCTCTCCCTGCCCGACAGCCGCGGCATCGATACCGTGGCCCAGGTGAACGCCGTTGCGCCGCACGTGCCGATCGTCGTGATGACGGGTCTCGACGACGAGGCCACGGCCATTGAAGCGGTCCGGCACGGAGCCCAAGACTTCCTGCTGAAAGGGCAGGGCGATTGCCGCGTGCTGGCCCGAGCGATCCGCTATGCGATGGAGCGCAAGCAAGCGGAACAACAACTCAAGGCGCTGAACGAGACGCTCGAACAGCGCGTGGCCGAACGGACGGCCGTCGCCACGCAGCGCGCCGTCCAACTCCGCCGATTGGCCGCCGAATTGACGCAGACCGAACATCGCGAGCGGCGTCGTTTGGCGCAAATCCTGCACGACCACTTGCAACAGCTTCTCTACGCGGCCCGACTTGGCCTCGACACGATACGCCGCCGGTATCTCGAACAATCGCTGCCGATCGAGGACATCGAAGACATCGACGCCATGTTGGGCGAGTGCATCGCCGAATCCCGGGCGTTGACCGTCCAACTATGCCCGCCCGTCCTGCACGAATCGGGCCTGACGCTCGCCGTCGAATGGTTGGCCCGGCACATGGAGCAGACCTGCGGCCTTCAGGTCGAGATCGAGGTGGACCCCAACGCCGAGCCGAACAGCGAGGAGATCCGGATCCTGCTGTTCGAGGCCGCGCGTGAATTGCTCTTCAACGTCGTGAAACATGCCAACACCGGCTGTGCCCGACTGTCGCTCTCGGCCGTCGACCGCCAGGAGGTCTGCTTGACGGTTTCCGACGAAGGGGCCGGCTTCCTCGCCTCCGACCCGGTCTTCGGGAAGGCCGACTCGACCGGATTCGGGCTTTTCAGCATTCGCGAGCGATTGGAACTGATGGGCGGCCGGCTTCAAATCGAGGCGTCGCCCGGCCGGGGCGCCCAGGTCACCATCCGGACGCCTTTCGGCAACGAATCGGACGCGGCTTGCGGTCCAGCGACGCATGCGGTAAGTTC
>JAEWUR010000219.1 GCA_023397045.1 Planctomycetota bacterium | reverse complement strand
GCGCAGCGGCGTCTCGATGAACTCCAACTGCGTGGTCGCTTTCAACGCGTCTTGGATTTTCTTCTCGGCGGTGCCCTGTTGCGCCAGGTCCATCGAGCTATATTCCTTCTTGCGCCGTTCGGAGATTTGCTGCCAGACTTCCGGATCGCCGTAGACGATCGGCGGCTCGTCGGGGAACGGGATGTGCGACTTCTCGACCTGGTACAGCGTGTCGAGAATGGCCTTTTGCCGTTTGCGTTTGAGCGCCATTTCGAGTTCGAAGTTGCCCACCAGACTGGCGTGCAAGCGACCTTGGAGCGGAACCGAACTGTTGGAGACCACCTTCTCCGTTTCTTCGGCGGCCGCCTCGGCTAGACTGTAACGTCCTTCACGCATCAGCGAATTGAAGCGGGCCATCAGTTGATTGGCCTTCTCCTGATTGCGGACCAGGTTATCGGCGATCATCGCCTGCTCGTGGGCGGACGCCAAGTTTTGGAGCCGCTGTTGTCGAGCGTGCTCCACTTCGACCTTGCGCCGCGCGGCTTCGCGCAACGCCGTCTGGATCATGTCGCCGTATTGATCGCGCACTTCCGGCGCGAGCTCGGCCGTCTTGCGAACCTTCTCCAACATCAGCTTCAACTCTTGCGAAGCCGCGTCCGGGTCGGTGCTCATCAGCGACCGCGCTTGGCTGATCGTATTCTGCACTTCGGTTTGAACCATCTGGGCCACGACGCGCCGATCGTATTCGAATCCTTCGGCCAATGCGCCGGCAGGCGGCTGCATCTCGTCGGCGCCGATCAGATTCAAATCGCCGGGCTCGCCCGGCGCGGGAGCTGCCGGGGCAGGCATGCCGCCGGCAGGCGCGGCGGCGGCTCCGGCAGGCGCGGCGCCCGGCGTCTGCTTGGTCAACGCGCCTCGGATCGCTTGGATCTCGGGGTTGTTCGGATCGCGCCGAATCGCCTCGGCCACCAGTTGTTCGGCGTTTTTCACGTTGCCCGAGGCCAGGGCCTGTTGTGCCAGTTTGGCAAGCTCATGCACGCCCGCGCTGACAATCTGTCGCGCCTGGGCCAGGCTTTGTTGGCCGAGCAACGGCAATGTGATGCCGCCGTCGATTTGGGCCATCTCGACCAACGGCTTCAGATAATTGTTGTTGTCGTCGGATGCCGGCAGCGCGGCCGTGTAGACCAACTGTTCGGTTTTGCCGTCGGCGTCGGCCGAGACGTCGACCTTCAACGGTTCTTTTCCGTTGATCGTGCCGACGACGACCGTTTCGCGGTCGGATCGCAACGGCGGGAGATTCTTGGGGAAGACCTTCGTCACCTCGGCGGGCCATTTCACGGCAACCGGCCATTGAACGGTCACGCCGGCCGCTGCGGCCAACTGTCCGCCTGCCGCCGCTCCGCTGAGATCGTCCGAATCCAAGATAACGGTTCCGCCCGTTTGCGCGGCCAGCGCGGCGGGCAGTTGTTGATCGGTTCGAGCGCCGACCACGTAGCTGGTGACGGGAATCCTCGCTTCGGTCAGCTTGCCCACGAGTTTGGTGAACGCTTCGGTGGCCAACAGGTTCGCGGCGCTGCGGCCGTCGCCGATGCAGATGACCGCTCGCGGCGCCTTGGCGCCGGCGTCGGCCGAAAGACCGGCCGCCACGGTCGACAGTGCCTTGTCGATGTCGGTCGCGCCAAGCGGGACGCGGCCTTCGAGCGCCGTCAGAGCCTTGGCCATTTCGGGGCTGTTCGGCGCGACAAATTGATCGGTCAATCCGACGGCGTCGAGGTCCATCGCCATCAAGCGAACGCGATCGGTCGGTTGGAGGCCGGCCAACAGTCCGTTCAAGGCTTCGAGCGACTTCGCCCGATAATCGCCGACCTGGCTGGCCGACGTGTTGAACAACACGACCACGTCGCGCGATGCAGCGGCCGGCGCCGGAGGAGTCGTCAGACAGAGGGCGAAATAATTCGTTCCATCAGGAGCGGTGAATGTGTCCATCGTTGCGCTCGGACCCGAATCCGCAGCGCGGCAATTTTGGCCCATGAACCCGCTTACCGCGATCATCGTCACGGACAAGACTACACATCGGACGACGCTTCTCTTCGACATGGCTATTACTGTCTCCGGCAAACCAATGAGGTATGAGCCCTCCGCGATCGTGTTCCGTAGCGATCCGGGGCACCGAAATTCCCCAACTCCCCTGAACGAAAGAGTCGGCTTTACCTATTCTAACCAACCATCTTCACATTTGCCAACCAAAAAACCAACCCCTGGGCAAAGTACCGGCCCAGTTTTCCTCCCGGCCGAGATCCTGCACCGGGGGGTGGTGGTGTGCCTAAAATGGTGGAGTGTCGCCGCGCGACATCTCTGCATACCATTTTAGCTGGTGAATGCGCACTGGTCACGCGCCGCGTGCCGATCGAAGGTCGGTAGAACGCCGTTGGATGGCATTTCGGCTCGAATTTCGGGCCAAATGGGATTATACTGGGCGATCGGTCAATCGGTTTTGCCCCGTCGATGGGATGTCCAATGAAAAGAGTTGTTGTGTTGTGCATCGTTTCGGCCCTGATGGGCGGCTATGCCGCCGTTCGTTGGCACGATCCGATGATCGCCGAATCACGATCGGTCGCCCAGGAGCAATCGCCGTGGTCGGCGCCGGTCGCCGCAGCGCCTGCGGCGGCCGTATCGAGCCTGCCCCCCAACAACCTAACGCCCGAGGAGCAGGTCAACGTCTTGGTCTACCAGCAGGTCAACCAAAGCGTTGTGAACATCGACACGAAGGGCGTGGCCGGCAATGCCCTGTTCATGTTCGAGATCATCGCCGAGGGCGAAGGCAGCGGAATGGTGATCGACCGGGCCGGCCACGTCGTCACGAACTTCCACGTGATCGAGGGCGCCCGGGAGATCCGCGTCACGCTGTTCGACGGTCAAGGCTATGACGCCAAGCTGGTCGGCGGCGATCCCGACACCGACGTGGCCGTGCTGAAAATCGACGCCCCGACCGAATCGTTGTTTCCCGTCACCTTCGGCAGTTCGTCCGAACTGTTGGTCGGGCAGCGGGTTTATGCGATCGGCAATCCGTTTGGGCTCGAACGCACCTTGGCCACCGGCATCATTTCGAGCTTGAACCGCTCGATACCCGGCCGGCACGGTCGGCGCAGCCTGCGGTCGATCATCCAGATCGATGCCGCGATCAATCCCGGCAACTCGGGCGGGCCGCTGTTGGATAGCCACGCACGCATGATCGGCATGAACACGGCCATCGCCAGCAAGACGGGCGAGAGCGCCGGAGTGGCGTTCGCCATCCCGATCAACACGATTGCCCGGGTGGTTCCGCAGTTGATCCAAAACGGTCGCGTGCGGCGTTCCGACTCGGGCGTGGCCAAAGTCCTGCCGACCGAGCGAGGCCTGCTGGTCGTCGCGCTGGTGCCCAACGGACCGGCCGAACGTGCCGGAATGCAAGGCCCGAAGATCACGCGACGAAAGAAGCAAGGCTTTTTCGGTTCGGAAGAATACGTGACGGTCGACCGTTCGGCCGCCGATCTGATCGTTGCGGTCGACGGCAAACCGATCAAGACGGCCGACGATTTTCTCGAAGGCGTCGAAGCGAAGCAGCCCGGCCAACAGGTCGTCATCACCGTCATCCGCGCCGGCCAGCCGGTGCAATTGCCCGTGACGCTCGAAGTCGCGCAGTGAAGTCACCCTTCCGCTCGTCAATTATTTCTGTGCGGAAAG
The DNA here is from genome assembly GCA_023397045.1 of Planctomycetota bacterium. GTDB lineage: Bacteria > Planctomycetota > Planctomycetia > Pirellulales > Thermoguttaceae > JAEWUR01. The sequence goes on along the minus strand of JAEWUR010000219.1, from coordinate 56 downwards.
GAACCGCGAATGCACGCCAATGGACGCGAATGACGGCGAATGACGGCGGGGATTAG
>JAEWUR010000217.1 GCA_023397045.1 Planctomycetota bacterium | reverse complement strand
ACCTTGCCGCGCGCGAGGCGGGCAAACAACTCGATGCGACCTTGCTACGCGATGGCATCGATTATTGGCGCGACCGGTCCGACATCGTTCTGGTCGAGGGCGCGGGCGGTTTGATGTCGCCATTGGGCGAGCGCGACTACGTTGCCGACCTGGCCGAAACGTTCGAGTATCCGCTCGTCATCGTGTCGCGCAACGTTCTGGGCACGATCAACCAAACGCTTCAGACGTTGATTGCCGCCGCGGCCTTTCACGGCGGGCTTCCCGTTGCGGGAATCGTGCTGAATCGTCCGTTGCCGCCGATGCCGGAGGATGTCAGCTTGACGTCCAATCGAGAAGAGCTTGCCATGCGTTGCACCGCGCCGATCTTGGCGGAAGTGATGTGGAAAGCGAACCAGTTTGACGCCCAACCGAATTGGTTCGCCCTGGCCAACGGTTTTCAACGCGATCGATAGGACGTCGGTCTGGTCCCATCGCCTTTTCACTTCGGACGCCGGCCTGCACCTGGATTTTCTTCTCATCTGCCGAGAAACCGCCACTTGACGCCGTAAAGTTATTATTGTATGATGATTCGCGGCGCGGCGCTGACCACGGCGTTCCGTCCAACATCCAGCCTACCAGTGGTTTTCCATCCCTTTTTTGTTCCAGGAGTCTTTCGATGCCCACTAAGTTTTTGGGAAAGTGGACGTTATCCATCATTTCGGTTGCGATCGGTTGTCTGCAAATGACCGCGCTGTTTGCGGCCGCATGGGATCCGGCGGCGGCCGATTTCTCGGGCCATCGCGGCAAGACGATCTACGTCTCGAAGCAGGGCGACAACTCGGACGGCAGCAGTTGGCAGAAGGCGTTCCATACGATTCAGGCCGGGCTGCTGGCGGTGCCCGACGACCAGGGCGGACATCAGGTCATTGTTCGGCCCGACCGCTATGAAGAGGCCAATTTGTATGCTGCGTTCCGTGGCGCGAAGGGTTCGTACAATCTGCTGGTCGGCGATTGCGACGGCCGCCTGGGTTCGGGCGCGACCGGCTGGGTTGTCATCGATTCCGACTGCCCCGGCGTGGCCGTTCGGACCGATCCCAGCAAACCGACCGGCAATCCCACCTGGAAAATCATCGAATCCGACCTGCCCGAAACCGGATTGAAGTGCGTCGATTGGTGGGGACCGTTCAAGTGCGAGCCCGAGTATTCGGGTTCGATCTGGGACCGGTGGATCTATCGGAATTTGTATGTGTGCGGTTCGGAGGGCGGGCCCGGTTGGGACCTGACGTGCGACAAGGGCGTCGAGTTTTCGGCGGTCGTTGAGAACTGCGTCGGCACCGGCCGTTTCGCAGGCGGAGCCGTGATGGCCCACGCGCCGCGCAAGGACGAACCGGTGTTGTTCCGGAACTGCTATCTGGCCAATTTCGACTGGTGGGGCGATGCCGGCGGCGTTTACATCCGCGGCGAGAGCAAGACCATGCCGGAGGCGCCGCACGCAGCCTTCGAGAATTGCACGATCGTCAGTCCCGACAACGCATTGCAGGCGGGCTTTCCCGGCGTCGACGATCTCTGCACCCGCGTGAAATTCAAAGGCTGCCGTTTGATCGTGCTCAATTTCTCGCAACCGCACGGCACGCCCTCGTCGGGCATCCTCTGCTGCGGATGCAAGGACGCCAGCCAGCTCCATGTTGATCTGGAAGATACCGAGATGATGGGCTACAAAGTCTTCGGGACGCGCGAAGGCAACGTCTCGTACACGGTCAAGGGAAAGGTTTCGGCCTACGTCCAATTCCAACAGCCGGTGCCCGAGGGATTTGAACGAACGCGCGTCTGGCCGATCGAACTCTATTCCCGGATCGCCCCGCCGCAGAAGCCCGAAGATTTGAACGCCCCGTGATCTCGCGGTCGACGTTTTTCCCCTTTAGCAGGGTATTGAAGCAGCGTGCCACTGGCTCTGCCAGTGCTAAAATCCACCGCGTTTTCACGGCACTGGCAGAGCCAGTGGCACTCAAAAAACAATGTGGCATTCAACGAACAACAACGTAATTCGGAGTCGTATCATGTTGCGATGCAGTGCGTTTTCGGTCCTTGTTCTAAGTGCTTTTTGCGTCATTTCATCGAGTTCGTCCGTTCGCGGCGAGGAATCGCTTAGGCCGTCGCTGATCAAACTGCCGCTGACGCTTGGCCCAGGCATGGAGAACACGCCGGTCGTCTACGAGGGCAGGCCGCTGCTGGTGATGAACTATCGCGACGATTCGAAGGACAGCTCGGTCCCCTACACCAAGCGGATGCACCTGATGATCCGCGACCTGACGACCGGCCAGGAGATCGCGAAGTTCGGCGACGGGTTTTCGTTCGTCAGCGCACTGGTCAAAGGCAAGGAAATGCACGTCTTCGCCTGCCAGGGCACCGATAACGACTGGTTCAAAAGCATCTACCACTTCGTGTCGACCGACCTGAAGAACTGGACGAGCGAGTTGGTGATTCCGCTGGAGGGCAACGAGCACCTGTTCAACTGTTCGGTCTGCGAGGACAACCAGGGCTACACGATGGCCTACGAGTCGAACCAGCCCGTTCAGTTCTGTTTCAAGTTTGCCCGGTCGAAGGATCTGGCCAAATGGGAGAAGCTGCCTGGCTTGGCCTTCACCGGCGAGACGCACGAATATAGCGCCTGTCCGGTGATCCGGTATTTCGCGCCGTACTATTACGTGATCTATCTGCACAGTGCCGTTCCCGGCTACAACGGCTGGGTGCCGTTCATGGCGCGTTCGAAGGATCTGATGACATGGCAACTCAGCCCCATGAACCCGATCCTGGCAGCCTCGGACGGCGAGGGCACGAACAATTCCGACGTCGACCTGTTCGAGTGGGAAGGCAACACCTACCTCTTCTACGCCACCGGCGATCAGGCGACCTGGGGCAGCATCCGCGTGGCCATGTACGCCGGATCGCTCAAGAGTTTTTACGAGCACTGCTTTCCCGAAGGCCAAAAAATGATCGAGGTCAGCACGAAGGAGTAGATCGCCCGCGAACCTGCGTTCGGCGGACTACCGAATCGAGATCGCGCGGCCGAGCGGCTGGAGGATGTGCTCGATGACGTAGCCGTCGATCGCGTCGTGGCACAACTGGCGCAGGCGGTCGAGCGTGTCGACGAACGTCTGGTTCGGCGATAGGCTGCCGTATTGACGCGCCGTCACGTAGACGCTGAGTTGTTCTTCGGGAAACTCGCCCATGCGAACCTGATAGGCGTTGGTTCGCGTTTCGACGCTCACGCGAAGTTGAAGCCGGCACTCGGGATCGACGGCGATCGTGATCGACGGTTCATGGTTGATCACGGTCGCGCCGGGAATTTGCAGCACCGGTTCCAACGACGGGCTGACGCCGAGCACGTCGGCCATCAGTTGATTGTGATTGCCCCGATAGGTGAAGTCGAAGCCGAACAGAAGATCGAGGGCCTCGCAATCCAAAGGGCTGACCGATAGCGTGTAGGGAGCCAGTTCCAGGACCAGCTTGTGTTGCTGCATCACCAAGTCGATCGACTCGGGATTGACCTGGCCGGAACACACCCGGCGCGGCTCGATCGTACACCAACGATAGGAGCCCTGGTCCTTGTCCTCCTCGAGCACGAAATCGCCTCGCTCCCGACTGTAGAAATTGCGCATCGTCGGATACGTCTTCTGAACGCGCTCGAAGAAATGGAGGACCGTCTCGCGATTGGCGGGCAGTTCCATCTCGGTTCCGAGATTCATGTTCACGTAGAAGTCGTCGCACAAAGAGCCGTATTGCATAGTGAGAGGTATCCGAGTCGTGCCGAAAAAGACGCGTCAATATCTGAATAGTCCCGTGCGGGGGCGTGTTTTCAGCAAAGGGACATTTTTCCGGGGGTTGTTTCCATCCAGCGGCGGCGGCGTTACCATGACAGGATTGACGCTGCGAATATAATGGGATAGTGTCCAAAGCAAGTATAGAGTTTCACAGGACAAGCTGTCAAAGGTGGCGAGGCGATCGGCGGCCGTGGACCGGGAAATAATTCCACAAGATTCCCCCCGCCTAGCATGCCCCCCCGGTTTTGACGCGCGTTGCAACGTTTGACGACGTTTTTCATGGTCATTTCGATGAAGCCATACCGATTTGCCGTGTTTCCAAGCCGATTGGGATGGATGGGGCTGGTGACGGCCGGCAAGCGAGACGCGGTCATACAGCTCACCTTCGGCCACCCGAGCGCCGAGGCCGCCCGGGTGGCGCTCGATCCCGAATGGTTGAACGAGGCAACGCGAGTCGCAAAAAACAGATTTCCTCTGGTGTCGCGATTACAGGCTTATGCGTCGGGGTTTCCGGACGATTTTCGCGACGTTTGCGTGGAACCGAAGGTCGGAAGCCGTTTTCGTCGCCGCATTTGGGAGCAGTGCCGGCGGATTCCCTACGGTTCGACGATGGGATATGCTGAGCTTGCTCGCCGTGCGGGGTATCCGAAATCGGCCCGAGCGGTGGGGGGCAGCATGGCAGCCAACCGGATTCCGCTCATCGTCCCGTGCCATCGGGTGGTGCGATCGGATGGTCGGATCGGCGCGTTCTCCGCTCCCGGGGGGCAAGCCATGAAGCAGCGTCTCCTGGCGATGGAATCGAATGATGATTCTCCATGAAAAGCATCGCGTGTTGGCCGCGCGGTTCCGGGAATATAAAAGAAAACTGACCTAGAATTGCCGGATGGATTTCTGCACAATACCGTTGTCAAACGACCTGCAACCCTGAATGCAAAACGGTCGAATCATGAGTTTCCCGCCCCCCGATTCGTGCGATATACAGCGTCGAAGCGATGGCGCTGTTCTCGTGCGGGTCCATTCATGTGATCGACAGGGACGCCAGTTGCCGGACGCCGTGTTCACCTTTCGGATGGGCGATCCCCAATACGATTATTGGGAAGAACAGTTCCACCAACGAACGCAAGTCCGCGAGCCGTCGTAGGCGATCTGGGCGGATCTTTTTTGTGCCGCGATTCTGACCTGCGGCAGCCCCCCGAGTGGACGCCGAGCGTGTGAAAACGTATATTGTGGATAGTCGGCGGCGTTCTTTCCGAAATCGATTGCGATTTGCGTGTCGGAATGACGGCCGCGTGACTGGATTCCCCCAACAGGAGAAAAACCGCCCGTGGGATTTTTCGAGTTGATTGCGATGGCAATCATGGTGCTTTTCAACGGCGTGTTCGCCGGGTACGAAATCGCCTTGACGGCCGTCACAATCGCGCGGTTGCAGGTGTTGGCTCGCGAGAATCGGGCAGGCGCCAAGGCCGCGATCTACATGAAAGAGAATATGGAGGCCAGTCTGGCCGCCGTTCAGGTGGCCATCACGTTCTTGGGCGCACTGGCCGCGGCCATCGGTGGAGCCGGGGCCGCCGAAGGCATCAAGGCGTATCTCCAGGAATCGCTTGCCGTCTCTTCGGCCACGTCGACCGCGTTGGCCCTGGCCTTGGTTGTCATCCCCCTGACTTTTCTGACGATCATGTTCGGCGAATTGATTCCGAAGGTCTTTTCCTTGCGCAACAAGGAATGGGTATGCCTCCGCCTTTCCCCGCTCATGCGATGGTTCTGTTTTAGCGTCTGGCCGGCGGTTTGGCTGTTCGAGGGCGGCGTGATGCGGCTGATGGCCTGGAGCGAGCGGCGTTGGCGTCCGAAGATGGACTCGTCGATCAAACGCGAGGCCATCGAGTTGCTCGAACTTCGCGCGCATGCCGCGTACGCTCGGGCGTCGCGCGTGATCGGCGAGCGCGAGGAACGCATCATTCTCGGCGCCGCCCGTCTGTCGAGTCTTACCGTCCGCGAGATCATGCTGCCGGCCGAGCATGTCAGCATGTTGGGCATCAACAACACGTTGGGCGAAAGCCTCGTTACGGCGCACTTGGAAATGCACACGAGGTTTCCCGTCGCCGAGCGACCCGATGATCCGCAGACGATCATGGGCTACGTCAATTACAAAGACCTCGTGGCGCTGATGCGGCTCAGTCAACCGCACGATGCGTCGTTGCGGGCGATTCTTCGTCCGATGCCTAGCCTCGACGCCGATCTGGCACTGACGGTTTGCCTCGAGCGTTTGATTCGAGAGCACACGCACATCGCCTTGGTCTGTAACGCCGATGGCAAGGTGGTCGGTCTGATCACGCTCGAAGACATCCTCGAAGAACTCGTCGGTGATATCCAAGACGAATACGATCGCCTGCCGGTCCACGCGGTTCCGTCGGGCTGGGCGTGGGTGGTCGGCGGCGGCCTGTCCTTGGGACGCTTGGAGGAGCTCACCGGCATCAATTTGGCGGCCGATCCGCCCAACGTCACAACAGACGGCGGCATTCGAAACGTCAGCGATTGGATTCTCGGCCACCTCGATGGGTCGGTCCACGGCGGCGACATCGTCGAACGCAACGGCGTGCGGATCGTGGTTCGAAAGGTGCGTCGACAGAAGGTTCTCGAAGCCCAGGTTGCTCGGATTGCCGCCGGCTAGTGCTTTGTCAGCCGTGCCGTGATGGGTGCCA
>JAEWUR010000209.1 GCA_023397045.1 Planctomycetota bacterium | reverse complement strand
GGTGTTATGCTGAAGCATAACCTACGGCTGCGCGACGGCCTTCCGTCAGGTGAGGCAATAACACAACGTCACGGCTGGCTTACGCCGTTCCATCGCGACGGATAATAGCCCGGGTTCGAAACCCAGCCAGGCGAGTAATCGTTGTTGTAGGGATCGCTGCTCGCCCGAGGTCGGCTGTTCGAGAAGCCGAACCAGTGCATCGACTCCAATCGCCGTTGACGGGCGATCGCGCGGACGTCGGCCTTGGCCCGGACCGCCATCTGCGGGTCTTTGTATTGCCGCATCTCTTGGTCGTAGAACCACATCTCCGGCGTGGCCTTCAACTCACCGGACGAAATCAGGGCACTGGTGCCCCAGCCGGCGGTGTTCGGTTTTTCCGCCCGGGCAAGGACGGGAAATGCCAAGAGAAACAATACTGAGACTACGGCGAACCGCTTCATAGAATCCCCCTTGTGCTGACAGCACGATCCAACGCCTCTCCGCTATTATCACCTTTCGGCCTGTAGCGTTAGGCGGGTTTAAGGGAACTTTGCCGATCGATCCAAAAAGACGCCACCGTGCCCGACGGACGATTCAAATAGGCGCGATAGGCCGACGCATCTCCTTTGACGACAAGAACATAAACCAATCCGTTCTCATTCCATGCCGAGGCACAACATCCGGCCGTCGAAAAAGGGCTCAGCGAAGGTCTCGATCCAAGCGATTCGACGGAATCACTTCGGACGACGAACAAGGCGGCCTGAATTCCGTCCGAACCCGGCAACTCGTAGACCGCGCCCGACATGCCAAGCAGTTCGTCGGTGTCGCGACGCTGCATCCCTTGAATAGGCAACACCGCGCGGCTAAAGGGGAACGCGGCCGACTCCGTCTCGTCGGACCCGGCCGCTACCGAACGATCCCCGGCAGCCTCGAACAGCCGAATTGCCTCGTTCAACACGTATTGCTCGGAATACCGGTCCTCGGGCGCCGACGTCAACAAGACGGCCACGAACAACGCGGCGGCCGTCGCCAAAATCCCGGCAACTACGGCACTTCGTCGCGAAATCCCAATCGACCGGGGCGCATACCACGCTCCCGCCTCCAAACGCAATTCCTCGCGGTCCAAACGTTCGAGCAGCCGTCGATCGAGTCCCTCGGGCACCGCGACCTGATTCAGCAGGAGGGCGAATTGTTCGTCAAAACGGTCCTTCATTGCCTTTCCCCCCCTTCAACGACCGAGGGAACCGGATGCCGCTGCGCGTTTTCATCGTCAGCAAACAAAACCGACCGCAAAAAATCCTTCGCCCTGGACAGCCGGCTCATGACGGTGCCGACCGGGATGCCCAACTGCTCGCTGATCTCCCGGTACGAACAATCTTCAAAATAGTACATCAGCAACACCACTTGCCACATTTCCGGAAGCTGGCGCAAGGCAATCTGCACCCGATCCTGATCAATTTCATCTTTTCTGGCGGACACCGCCGCCCGAACGGCCTCGGCCTCCAACAGCGCATCCCCCGCCAGAACAGGTTGCCGGTGCTGTCGCCCCTTGAGGAAACAATTCCGCAAAATGGTAAACAGCCACGGCTTCGGGTTACCTACATTGCGCAGGCTATCCATATTCCGATATGCTGCCATAAACGCCTCTTGGGTCAGGTCTTCGGCGTCCTGGACCGACCCCGTCAGGCGGTAGGCATATCGGTAGGCAGCCTGATAATGGTCGGCAACAAGCTGGGCAACCTCGGGTCTACCTTGCGGGCTGGCCATACTCGGCCTTACAGTAAGAGGCGACGGTTGGCGAGATTATTCCCGCGGGGGGATAAAAAAATAGGACTTTTGCCCCATAAATTACTTTCCCAATTGTACAGCATATGGAATAATTGCCCAGTGGTCGTTATCTTATTAAGAGCAGGTGGGAAAGTATCCCGCCATGTTGGACCGATCACTCTTTTACGACGTTTCTAGAAAAGGTGTACCAATGAAAAAGATCGTAGCGTTTGCGATGGTTTTAAGCCTCGGATTGTTCTGTGCGGTTGGCTGCAACAAGCCCGCCAAGGAAGCCAAAGAGCCGGCCAAGCCCGCTGCCAGCGAAGCCGCTCCGGCGGATGCCGCTGCTCCGGCCGAAGCCGCCCCGGCGGATGCCGCCCCCGCAGGCGAAGAGAAGCCGGCCGATGCCGCTGCTCCCGCCGAAGAGAAGCCGGCCGAGTAGTCGCACCAGAACCCAACCCCAGTCCCTGCGATTGGGCACGCGGTTTGAATAACCACAAGAGGAAGATGCCTTTCCCGGCGCCTTCCTCTTGTTTTTTTTGCGCAGCCATCCGTTGTCGTTGGCAACCTCAGAATCGCATCGATTCCGGAACCATGTCCTTCACGCGATTCAACCAACCGCTTCGCTCGGGCGGCGCCGGCTCGACAGGTCCAGGCTTCGTCGCAATCGCGCTACGCTGCAACACGCTGTCCGGCACCGATACGTTGACTTCAAGAAACTGCGGCCAATAACCTTCGAGCAGCCGCATGCAGTCGCCGATCTGACCGTTCTGCAGTTTCACATCGGCCAACGTTATGAGCTTCGACAACTCGACCAGCTCAGGTTTGCTGAACACGAGATCAAACAGCTTGACGTCGTCAACCCAAACTTCGCCCGCCCCCATCAGATCGAATCGCACGCGCAGCGATTCGAGACCTTCGAGCGGAAGATCGTCGACCTGAAAGACATACTGCGCCCATTGCGATGCGATCGGCACGGAAGGCTGACCCGGACCGGGGGCTTCGCCAATCGGCGCGAAACGATAATAATCGCGCCCGCGCAATTTCGCCTCGATCGCCAATCGCAACGGCGGCTGCTTGCCGGCGTCGGCCACGCGAAGCCAAACCGACATCGACAGCCTGCCGGTCGACGGCGCGTCCATCGGGCGGCTGACCAAACAAGCGACCGCGCCGGTGCTGGCCAAGCGAGCCGATTGATTTCCATCGTGCGGCTGAACCTTATCGAGCTGGATGCTTACGCCGCTCCGCGACGTGACCGCCCAATCGGGAATCGGTCCGTCGGCCGTCCCCACGCCCTCAAAGTCGGGATTCGCCAAGATGTCCATCGGCAAAGGGTTTCGCAGCGCCGCGGCGCGAGCGCCCAACGTGCGGATGCGGGCGCCAACCGCCGCCTCGACCGCATCGGGCAATTTCACCTGCGGACGCGAGAACTGAACGTTCGCCTCGGAAAATCGAACCGCGACCAGATCGTAGGGCTCCAATCGAACTTCCCAATACATCCCGGCGGGAGCATCCGAACGCAACGGCTCGATCTTGCGCAAACCGGTCAACTCCTCGATCGCGCACCCGCCGCCCGCGTCCAGGTGAACTCGGGCCGTGGCCGCATACGGCGCATCGTTGACCGCGTAGAGATACGTTCGGCCGCCGTGCGTTCCGCTGCGAAAAACGATGGCCGGCGACAGATCGTCCGCCTTCCCGCTGGTGACCGCCTGAAACCGGATCGGCGGCAACGCGCGATAGGCGGCGGCCAATTCACGCACGGTTTCTTGCTGACCCATCGGCAGCAGCCATCCGCCGTCGACCATGACCTGCGAGTCGAGCGAGGCCAGGCTGTGAACGAACCGCTGCCGATTTCTCGCGTCCGACGGCGCCGGTTGCGAGACCAACCAGGAATAGCTGGGCTGGAACGGATTCTTCCGGTCGAACGATTCGATGTGAACCTCGCGCGGCGGATGATAGAACAAACTGCCCGTGGCCGACGCCGCCTGAAAATAGCGATCGTAATCAACCATCCGGCTGATTTCGAGCTCCGCCGCAAACGCGGCCCGACGGGTCCGCGGGATCACGCGCTCCGGTCGCAGCAACACGATCCGGGACTCATCCTGGAAATGCCGAACGTCGATGCCGACTCGCAACAGCGCCGACGCGATCGTTGTCCGCTGCGGAAGCGCCGGCCGCAACTCGGGCTCGGACGCCGCCCCGGCGATCAAGCCCGCTCCGGCCAAAAACAACCGGCTGCCGGGCCGAACCGCGGCAAGCTGTTCGTAGGCCTTCCGGTAGAACGCCGCAAGCTGCGCGGCACGCCATTCGAGCCAAACGCGCCGCTGCGGCTCTCGCGCCAGAAAAACCGACCGTTCGGCAAACCGTTGCGGCCCCGCACCGGGCACTCGCTGATTCGTGTCCCGTTCGAACCTCGCCATGGTCGCATCGTCCATGCCCCATTCCGGACCCGGAAGCTGGGCGTAACCGTCTCGCGACAACCGAATCGCCAACCCGGCAAACGACGGATGCTGCGCATAACGCACCGTCAATTCGCGCAACACGCCCAGCATGGCCTCTTGCACGCGCGGATGAAGCACATTGTAGTACGGCGCCAAGCCTCGCTCGGCCGGAATCGAGGCCTGCCCATCGCCGCCGATCCATTGAATCGCCATCGCTTCGTCGCCTCCGGCGCGGCGGATCGCTTCAAGCTCGGGCAACGGCGCCGCGAACTCGACCGTGGGAATCAACTGCAATCCCTCGCGATCGAACATGCGCGACAACATCTCCAAAACGTCCTTCCGCACGGGATCTTGGCCGGTCGTGAAGAATACGCCCGTGTCGTATCGAGGCGTGGGCGAGACCCGCTCGCTCGGATAGATCGTGCTGCCGTCGGCCAACGCCGAGACCATCAACCCGTTATAGCCGGCGTGACGCAGGTATTCGACCAGACGGGATCCGCCCTCGTAGAACGTCCACCAATCGTCGAGACTTCGCCCGCTCCAAGGATCGAGACATTCCTCGGCCAAAAAGTTTTCGGGAAACAACGGTCGGTCGAAATAGGCCGCCAACAAACGTCGATCATTCACTGCGGGATCGGGCGTCGCCGGCGGGAGACGATCTCCGGCGGCCAACACGCGAATCTTCCCGTAAACGGCCGGTTCGCGATCCCGGCCGTTGGTGATCAGCAGAAGCGGCATGTTCGTGCGCGGCCAAATAACCAGCCGATGGCGCAGCCAGCGCGGTTTCGCAACCGAACCGACCGGCTCGGCCTCGCATTCTAATCCGGCGTCAAACCCGAGCGGCGTCATCGCCCCGGCGGCATTCGGCTCGACGACGCTGATGCCCAACGTCTGCGACACGTCGCTCGGATACTCGATCTCGACGATGTGCGGCAGCCCGGCATCGGCGATCGGCAACCAATACGCCTCCCAACTGACGTCGGGCGAATCGGCGTTCGGCTTCAATTGCGCCACGTCGCCGAGCGCGTGCGATCGGGTCTGCACGCACCCATTGCCCAGCGGCCCCTTCCACAATCGCGGCAAACGACTCTTCGCCAGTTGCAGTTGCGGCAGCTTGTTCAGCTTTTCGTACCATCGCGGATTGGCCGGATCGATCTCGACAACTTGCGTAGAAGAACCAACGGCACGCCCCGAGCCCGGCCGTTCCGGCGCGAGCACCACAATCT
>JAEWUR010000126.1 GCA_023397045.1 Planctomycetota bacterium | reverse complement strand
GAACTTATTGCCGAAAGGGTGGATCACAGCAAGCCCAACATGGGATTGACCGCCTGGAAGGGTGAGGTCGTGCATAAAGCCGACGTAACCGTGGCCAAGAACTATCTCAACCAGAAGGAGATCGACGAACTAAACCGCATCGTCACGATGTGGCTCGATTATGCGGAAGATCAGGCGCGGCGGCGAAAGCAGGTGTTCTTGAAAGACTGGGACACGAAGCTGGACGACTTTCTGCGATTCAACGAGCGTTCCATATTGCCCGACAAGGGCCGTATCAGCCGCGATGACGCCAATACCCTCGCCAACGAAGAGTATGAAGCGTTCGCCGCGCGACGCCGAGCATTGTTGGAGGCGGAGGCCGAACGAGCGCAACAGCAGGCTTTGGAAGACGCCGCCAAGCAGTTGCCGAAAACAAAAAAGACGAAGAAACCAGAAGAATGAAACTACACTTTGAGCCGAATCTCGACTTTCAACTCGCTGCCATTGAGGCGGTCTGCGACCTTTTTCGTGGTCAAGAAATATGCCGCACCGAGTTCACCGTCACAAAAGATTCCAGCCCGCAGCTTCGGCTGCCTGGAATCGAGAACGACCTCGGGATCGGTAACCGTTTGCATTTGCTGGATGATGAAATCCTGGCCAACTTGACCAGTATTCAACTTCGCAACGGCTTGCGTCCCTCGTCTTCGCTCGCCTCGGGCGATTTCACCATCGAGATGGAGACTGGCACCGGGAAGACCTATGTCTACCTGCGAACCATTTTCGAATTGAACCGTCGCTACGGCTTTACGAAGTTCATTATCGTGGTTCCCTCCGTTGCGATCAAGGAAGGCGTTTATCACTCCATCGAGATTGCCGAAGAGCACTTTCGTACGCTCTACGCCAACGCACCGTTCAACTATTTCTTGTATGACTCGAACAAGCCGGGGGATATTCGGAACTTTGCCACCAGCCCGCACATCCAGATTATGGTGGTGACGGTTGGCGCGATCAACAAGAAGGACGTGAACAACATCTACGGCAAAGGGGCAAATGAGGGCACCGGCGGCGAGAAGCCTATCGACCTGATCCGCGCCACACAGCCGATTCTCATTGTGGACGAGCCGCAGAGCGTTGATGGTGGTCTGCAGGGGCAAGGCAAAAAGGCGTTGGACGCGATGAACCCGCTTTGCACCCTGCGTTACTCCGCCACGCACGTCGATAAGCATCATATGCTTTATCGGCTCGACGCCGTGGACGCCTACGACCGTAAGTTAGTCAAGCAGATCGAGATAGCCTCCGCCGGCATCGAAGGCGCACACAACAAGCCCTATGTTCGCTTGCTGTCCGTTAGTTCCAAGCGGGGCGTCATTACTGCCAAAGTCGAATTGGACGTGCAGGAGGCTGCCGGCGTCCGGCGACGAGAAAAGACCGTGCAGGATGGCGACAATTTGGAAGAAACCACCGGTCGGGCCGTCTACAACAACTGCCGTATCGGTGAGATTCGCACCCAAAAAGGAAATCAGTTCCTGGAATTGCGTGTTCCTGGTGGCGAGCACTTTTTGCGGATCGACCAAGCCTACGGCGATGTAGATCACATGGCGGTTCAGCGCGAAATGATCCGTCGCACGATCAAAGAGCACCTCGACAAGGAATTGCGGCTGGCCCCGCTGGGAATCAAAGTATTGAGCCTGTTCTTCATCGACACGGTGGAGAAGTATCGCAAATACGATGACGACGGCAACCGAGTGAAAGGTGATTACGCCCTGATCTTCGAGGAAGAGTATCGCCGGTTGGCTGGACATTCGGATTATCAAAGCCTGTTCCAAGAGTTGGATATAAAGACGGAGGCCGAAGCGGTCCACGAGGGCTACTTCTCCATTGACAAGAAAGGCGGCTGGACCGAGACGGCCGAAAACAATCAGGCAAACCGCGACAACGCCGAGCGGGCTTACAACTTGATTATGAAGGAGAAGGAAAAGCTGCTCGGCTTCGATACGCCGTTGAAGTTCATCTTCTCGCACTCGGCGCTCAAAGAAGGCTGGGACAATCCGAACGTCTTCCAGATTTGCGCCTTGCGCGAAATGGGCACCGAACGCGAACGCCGCCAAACCATCGGACGCGGTTTGCGGCTTTGCGTGAATCAGCACGGAGAACGTTTGCGCGGATTCGATGTGAACACGTTGACGGTCATCGCCACCGAAGGGTACGAGCAGTTTGCCGAGAACCTTCAGAAGGAAATCGAGACCGATACGGGCATTCGCTTCGGAGTCGTCGAAAAGCACCAGTTTGCCGCCATTCCGATTGTCGATGCCACTGGCCGCACAATAGCCTTGGGCGTCACGCAGTCGGAATCCATCTGGACGCACCTCAAGGAATCCGGCTATCTGGACACCAAGGGCAAAATACAGGACCATTTGCGGACGGCGCTCAAGGAAGGCACGCTGCAACTGCCAGAGGAGTTCAAGGAGCAGCTTCCACAGATCAACGAAATCCTGCGCAAGCTCGCCGGCAAGCTGGAAATCAAGAATGCCGACGAACGCAAAACGATCAAAACCCGACAAGCCGTGTTGCATAGCGCCGAGTTTCAAGCTCTGTGGAATCGAATCAAGCACAAGACGACCTATCGCGTCCAATTCGACAACGAAGGTCTGATCGAGGATTGCATCAAGGCTATTCGCGAAGCGCCTCCGGTTACAAAGACTCGCTTGTATTGGCGCAAAGCCGATCTCGCTATTGGCCGAGGCGGCATCGAGGCGAAAGAAACGGTCACTTCCGCTCCCGTCGCCATCGAAGAAGACGACATTGAATTGCCCGACTTACTAACCGATCTTCAGGATAAGACCCAGCTTACTCGTCGCAGTCTTGTGCGTATTTTGATCGACAGTGGCCGGCTGAACGACTTCAAGCGGAATCCGCAAGAATTCATTGAATTGGTAGGCGAGCTTATCAATCGGACGAAACGCTTGGCCCTGGTGGACGGCATCAAGTACCAGCGGCTTGGCGATGAATACTACTACGCCCAAGAGCTGTTCGAGCAGGAAGAGTTGACCGGCTACCTAAAAAACATGCTCGTTTCGACGAAATCGGTGTACGAGCACGTTGTCTATGACTCGGCCGGCGTGGAGCGTCCCTTTGCCGAACAGTTGGAAAAGAATGAAGCCGTCAAGGTCTATGCGAAGCTACCGGGCTGGTTCAAAGTGCCAACGCCGCTGGGCGCTTACAATCCCGACTGGGCCGTGTTGGTCGAGATCGACGGCGTCGAGCGGCTTTACTTCGTGGTCGAGACCAAGAGCAGTCTCTTTACGGATGACTTGCGCGATAAAGAGGGCGGCAAAATCGAATGCGGCAAAGCCCATTTCAAGGCGTTGGCCGTTGGCGAGAATCCGGCTCGCTTCACCAGGGCCAGAAACCTCAATGACCTGATGGCACACGTCGGGGAAGGGAGTTAGAGAAATGTCGATTTGGCAAACGCTGGCCGATGCGTTCTGCGGAAGCCTGGTTGCCGCCGGAGTTGTCGCTTGGTTCCCGATGGCCCGTCAAACGATGGTAAACCCGGAGGAGTAAACAAAATGCCGCCAGAAAAACTGGACCGTGGGCAAGAACACGCAGTCAATGCACACTCGGTAGACCGTTTCTATTTGTGGGACTCGTTCGGCGAGAAGCATAATCTCACGATCCAGGCTAACACTGGCAATAACGTTTTCACCATATTTAATGTCACTCACGATCAATTGGCCAGCCTGTACCAGGAGATCGCGATGGTGCTCGGGAAGCCGCCCGAACCGACCTTGCACCATCTGCGACAAATACACGATGCAGTTGGCAAACTGATTCGGGCAGCCGAGCCAAGAGAAACTGAGGACATGTTTAGTGATTTCGCGGACGACGGGAGTGTGTGATGTCAGAGCGCCTGGGCGGCCAAGTTCAACGCGATATATTTGGTCGAAAAAGAATGGTGGCCTGTACCTGAAGACGCTGCCGTGTCCGTTCCTGGGCGCCGACAACCGCTGCACGATTTATGAAGTCCGTCCGCGCGATTGTGCAGAATACCCACATACGCACAAGAAAGGCTTCACGTCTCGCACGCACGGCATGGCGAACAACTCTGTAACATGCCCGGCGGTGTTCTACATCGTCGAACAATTGCGAGCAGGCCAGCGAGGTTGATCATCGGCCACGGAGTTTGGTCGCTTTCGCTGTTTTTTTCGACGAGGTTTTGGCAGGTTTCTTTTTCGGCTTGGCCACCTTCTTTTTTGCTTTGCCGACTACCGTCGATGTTTTGGCGGCTTTCTTCTTGGCGGCTGCTTTGGGCTTTCGGACAGGGACCTTGCGGGGAGCAGCTTTTTTTGCTGTCCGGGGCGTTCGCTTGGCTCGCGTCTTGGCGGTGGATTTCGGGGCCGGTGCCGGCTCGGTGCCTAGTTCGATGCCGAAAACGTCGCCGAGTGCCGACTCGGCCAACCGTTTCGATTTCCCGCGGGATGTGGCTGCCGAGAGGGCGTTCTCGGCGTCGGCGGCGATCAATTCCTCGTGGTCGACGCCGCGCAAGGCGAAAAGCAACTCGGGCTTGTCGTCCAGCCGGGCGCCGACGCCGTAGAGCACGGCGGCGATATGCTTACACATCCGCGCCGAATCGGGGCAGTTGCACTTGAACGAGATTTCGCCTGGCTGCGGAAAAAGACCTTCGTCCCGATGCGTAACAACTCCCATCACGTGATCGGAAAGCCGGCCTTGGAGCAGTTCCAACAGCGAGCCGATCTGGCCGCTGCACCGCGTTTTGAGCGATATCCACTTCGCGCCTGGCAGCGTCTTGATCGTCACCTTCACATCGTAGACTTCCGACCCGGAGACCTTCGCCTCGACGACGCCTTTGTTCATGGCCAAGTGGCACACCGAGCCGTTGCGAACGTAGGTCCGCCCGCGTGGCAGGCGGTTTTCGTAGTCGCTGAACGATTCCAGGTGATCGCACCACGCCGCCCCCCAAAACGTTTTGGCGATCTTGCGGCCTTCGATCTGGATCGGCTGGATGTCGACGCCTTTCTTTCGTAGGGCGTCCATCTTTTTCATCGCACGGCGACGACGCTCGGCAACCGACACGTAAGGGGCCCAGCCGCCGTATCCACCGTAATAGCCATAGCCGTATCGCATGAC
>JAEWUR010000112.1 GCA_023397045.1 Planctomycetota bacterium | reverse complement strand
GGCCAGACGGCCGTAATCGTCGAGGACGTTGTCACCACCGGCGGCTCGTCGCTCCAGGCCATCGAACGGGTCGAGGCGTTTGGGATGAAAGTCGTGGGCGTTTTGGCGGTCATCGACCGCATGGAGGGCGGCGCGGCAGCCTTCGCCGAGCGCGGTTACCCCCTGTCCAGTCTCCTGACGATCCGCGATTTCGGGATCGAACCGCCCGCTGCCTAGCGAAACCGGCCGCCGGCCGAGAGTCACCGGCCCCCACCTTGACGAATCGGTTTGTGAGAACTAGGATAGAGCGTCGATTACCCAGTTGGCTGCGGTCGAGGAAATCTCAGATCGCGTCAATTTGGGCAACGTGAGGGCGATTAGCTCAGTTGGTTAGAGCACTAGCTCGACAAGCTAGGGGTCACAGGTTCGAGTCCCGTATCGCCCACTGAACGCTCGTGCAGATCGGCATGGGCACGTCAACCCCGGGACCCCCCCCCGGGGTTTTTTGTTTCCGTTGGTTGGTCCGATCCTACAAAAAGGCCTTTTCGAGACGGCGACGCGCATCTCCTCCGCGTGGCATAGCACCATCCGTGAGATTGCCGGTTCTTATCGCTTACATGCTCACGAAGCGGCCGCGTGTTGGTGGATGCGCTCCGCCCTTCCCTCCGGTGATTGTTGCAGCCGGACGCTAATCCCCCTGATGGCGGTGGCGTGCTGCGCGGTTCGTGGAGCCTGCAAAAAAAGTTGTCGAGATTCCCGGGAGTGGAGCGTAATATGAATGGAGTAGGCGGAAATGACCATGGACAACAATGCGATCGCCAGTTTGCTGTTTCGAGAGCGCGGACGGCTGTTCGCCTTTATTTGGTCCATCGTCCATGATTCGGAAGTCGCGGAGGACGTGTTTCAAGACGTGTGTCTCGTGGCGATTCGGGAGTGCGAGACGATCAAGAGTGACAAGCATCTCTTCGCATGGTTTCGCCAGGTCGCCCGACAACGTGCCATCGACGCGCTGCGACGTCGAAACCGCTCGCCGATACTGCTTGACTCGGTGGTTCTCGATTTGCTTGAAGGCAACTGGGCCAACGAGGACGCGACGCCGATGGTTCAGCTTGCGCCGTTGTTGCGCGATTGCATGAAACGGCTTACGGTCCGAGCGCGGCGGATCGTGAAGATGCGTTATGTCGACGGGCTCTCTGCCGCGAAGGTGGCCGAAATCATGGGTTCGCAGGTCGAGGCCATCTATCAGTCGCTTTGGCGGATTCATCGGACGCTGGGCAAGTGCGTCGAGCGGCAGTCGGTCCACGGTCGCGTCGGAGGGATGGAAAATGACTGACCATCGCGACGCAATGCCGGAGCCTTCTTTGCCCGATGTGCAATTCGGCGTTCTTGCGGCGTCATATCTGGATGGCCGCATTTCTCCTGAAGGCTTAGTCCGCCTGAATCAATGCCTGGTGCATAACGAGGCGCAACGGCAGAGCTTTGTTCGCCTATGTCTTTTCGCCGGAATTATGGCCGAATCGCTGGCGCCGGAACTCGAAGACGACGTCCGTTCCACGGACATGCCGGTCTCTCCGTCGATCACAACAGTGCCCGGACTATCGCCTTCGCCCCTCTCGATTGCCCCTTCGCTGGGTCATTCCACGGGCGGCATCGCCGGCTCTTTTTTCTCCGGTTGGCCGGCGGCGTACTTGATCGCGACGGTGATTTTCGCGGTCGGGGCCTTGCTGGGGGCATTCATCACGGTATCACCGCCCGCGAGCCAATCGCCCTCCGTCGCCGCTCGTCCCTCGTTGCCCGCCGCGGCCGTCGGCCAGATCACCGGCATGGTGGATTGCATGTTTCAGGGGGCAGGGGAAGGCGCAAGATTCAAGATTCAAGGTTCAAGGCCAAAACAGTTCCAATCCCAGAATTCAGAAATCCCGGAATCCGCTGTTTCTCTCGGCGACACGTTCACGCTCGCCTCCGGCCTGTTGGAAATTACCTATGACTCAGGCGCCAAGGTGATCTTGCAGGGACCAGTGCATTATGAAGTCGATTCGGCCGACGGTGGGTATCTGTCGCGCGGGAAGCTGACGGCGCGCGTGGAGACGAACAAAGTGGTCAGTGGCCAGTGGCCAGTGGCCAGTGAGAAACAGAGCGTGTCCGGCATTCATCATTCATCATTCAACATTCAGCGTTCTTCCTCGCTACCGGCGACCCCCGGCCCGCTATTCACGATCAAAACGCCCACGGCGATCGTGACGGATCTTGGCACCGAGTTTGGAGTGGAAGTCGGTGGACAGGGTGAAACACAATTGCACGTTTTTCGTGGCAAAATCGAGGTCGTGACATTGGCCAACAACGGCCAAAGATGCGGTGATCGGACGGTTCTTGGTAAAAACGAGTCGGCCAGGGTGGAGAGACCGAATGAGAAGGGCCGTGAGCAGCCTGTCGTAATCCTGGGGAGTGCAATCAAGCCGGAATCGTTTGTCCGCAACCTGGCAAAACACGGCGAGAATAGTGACGCCTATGCCCAACTGGTTCTCTCATTGAGACCGCTGGTTTACTACCGTATGGAGCGGCCGAAAACGGGCGAGGATCCGCTGCAAATACTTGATTCGGCCACTGGCGGCTATCATGGCGTACTGAATTTCGATAAGATCGGCTTCAAGCATGCGGATTACACGTCCGGGCAGTTTGGCAGCGCCCTGTACTTCCGCGGCAGTTCGGCTCTTGATTATGTAATCGTTCCAAACTTCCCCAAAAGCATTCACAATCAATTGAGCGTCTCGGCTTGGGTACAGACGGATGCCCAGACCAATCGCTGGACTGCCATTGTCAGCAACTATGAGGGCTCTGCAGAGCACGGCCACTTCCATTTTGGCCTTTGCCCTGAAGGCGATTTGGCAATCCATTTGGTTGATAAGAATGGAGTGGACGAGGTTTACGCCCGAGAAGGCGCTGAGAACCCTATCCCGCGCGGCTTGTGGCAACATGTGGCCTGCGTGGTCGATGGCACAATGTTGCGGCTCTATCGAGACGGTAAAGAGGTAGCTCGCGAGTCCTATAAGGGCATCGCCTTTCCCGGCGGCGTCCGTGTCCTTGGAATAGGCTGCAAGACCGATCTCTCGGGCGCCACTCCTGACCCAGCGACTCCGAGTTACTGGTACGGGCGGATCGATGAGTTGGCCGTCTTTAACCACACCCTGACGGAGAAAGAGATTAAAACACTTGCTGATCCCGAAAAGCGGGAGTAAAGGTCCGCCGTAACACCTCAATGTTGAAAATGTGTGGGCATAGGAATACTACGTGTGGTTTTCCTTCGTATGCGTCAGCGGGATGTTGCCCGAAACCGACTGATGCGCAAACAACAATTCGGGCAAACCATGGGAGATTTGCGATGTATTGTTCAAGAATAAGTGCGGTGGCTGTTCTCATGTTGGGCTGTTTAGCCTCTGTCGCATCGGCCTCAACCATCGTGTTTACAGGCGTGGACTTCAACGATGTCGCTCAGTTGGATACAAGCGGAACGCTGATTGAAGCCGCCAATCTCGGCACTTCGGCGGTAAACGTAACTACCACCAATGGAATTACATTTGTCGGCAGTCCTGGCGGCACGTCAACGCTTACGGTTCAAAATGGAGCGGATTACGCGAGTCCTGAATGGTATCAACCTGCTACCCACAAGACTGGATACCAGTCCATTACCGGGCTGACAGAGACCGATGCCGCCGCCCTTTTCACCACGGTCCGCTATGGTGGTGGCTATGCTTCGCTATGCACATGGAACAACCTAACCGTTGGAAACAAGTATAGGTTCCAAATACTAGCGAACGATGATACCGGCGGTTCAGGTACGACCTTCACCGCGACAGACGCCACGGGTTCTCCGGTCTTTGGGCCATATGGTTTCTGTGGGAATGCGCCGCAATTGCTCACCGGTGAGTTCACGGCCGACGCAACGACGCAGGGATTCCATTTCAAATGCTCCCAGTGGGGTAATTCAGAATTCGAGGCTTATCAATTGCGAGATGTCACCGACGTTCCAACCCCCGAGC
>JAEWUR010000104.1 GCA_023397045.1 Planctomycetota bacterium | reverse complement strand
TCGTATGCCAGCGCGTATGCTACAACCGAGTCGGTTCAAACACAGGAGCTTGGCGCCCTCTCGGGAGTCAACCTGAGCAACGCGGCCGGCGTTCGTTATCTACAGTTCGACGTCGTTGCGTCCTATGACGGCTGGTTGGGCAGTCCCATCGCCCAATGGGTCGGCATTGGCGAAGTCGCGTTCGGCGGGACGGCCGTGCCGGAACCGCATACGCTTGGCCTCGTGGGCTCCGGGCTGCTCGGTCTGCTGGCCTACGCATGGCGGAAACGGCGATAACGTCGGCCGGTCGAAACCGGTGAATTCTCCGAGGATGGTGGACGCCGGCCATGTTCGGCGTCCACCATTCGTGCTCGAACGTGTCATCACCTGATTCAAGAGATCGACATCCATGAACAACCATTGTTGGGCGAAAATTGTCCTGGTACTGCTTTGCGTCGCCGGCACGAAGGCCGCGGATGCGGCGACCAAGGTCTTCATCTTGGCCGGCCAATCCAACATGTTGGGCTCCGGGGCCTACGTCAGCGAGCTGTCGACGCCGTATGATGAAGTGCAGCCGGACGTCAACTATTGGAGCGACAATCAGTGGATCCCCTTGCGAGGCGGATTCGGCCACACGTCGGACGAGTTCGGCCCCGAGGTCAGTTTCGGCGAGGCCATCCACCGCGCCATTCCCAGCGACGAGGTGTTCCTAATCAAATACGCCGTCGGCTCGACGAATCTTGCGGAAGATTGGAGCCCGGCGGGGGCCGGTAAGCAGATCTATCAGGGCTTCATCACGACCGCGGAAGCCGCGATCAAGAACCTGGTCGACGCCGGCCGTCAACCGGAGGTGGCGGGCATGCTCTGGATGCAGGGCGAGAGCGACGCGCTTGCCGACGGCTTCTATGCCCCGACGAACGCCGCAGCCGTGTATGCGGAGAACCTAAGAGGATTCATCGAGAGCGTTCGGGATGATCTTGGCACTCCGGATTTGCCGTTCGTCATCGGACGGATCACCGTTCCGCATTGGGGAACGCCGGAGAACAATGCGTTGGTTCGCAGCGCCCAGGAAACCGTGCCCGGCCTTGTCGGCCACGCATCGTGGATTGACACCGACAACATGGCGATGGGCCCTTTTGTTGGCCATTATGGTGCCCAGGGGCAGATCGACTTGGGAATCGCGTTTGCCGGCGCGGTCCAGCAACTGCCGGAGCCGGGCACGATCGCCATGCTCCTGGTTGGAATCGCCGCCTTTGCTTGTGGAACGACCGCACGCACTCGGCTTCGATCGCGGCGTGAATTTCGCTGACAAAAGATCAGAAATGCACCGCAGAGGACGCGGAGATGATGAATAATGGATACCGTGATGTTATATTTGTTCAATGGCCCAGACAAAATGATTTCCTCGTCGTTTTCCTCTGCGTCTTCCGCGTCCTCTGCGGTGCAATCATCCGTTCGAGGTGACGTCATGCGATACAGCTTGCGAAAAAATGCGTTCACATTAGTCGAGTTGCTTGTGGTCATTACGATCATCGGCATTTTGATCGCGCTGTTGTTGCCGGCGGTCCAAGCGGCACGCGAGGCGGCCAAACGGATGCAGTGCAGCAACAACATGAAGCAACTCGGATTGGGCGTCCTTAACTACGAAGGCACGTTCGGCATCCTGCCCAAGGGCGCGTTGCCCAACGTCGTTGTGGGCTCGGTTCACAAAGGCTCGATGCTGATTCGCCTTCTGCCGTTTGTCGAGCAACAGGCCGTCTACGACGCCTACGATTTCAGGACCAACCTGGCGACGCAAACGTATCCCGGCACCTCCACGACGATCCGAAGCACCGTCATTCCGTGTTATGTCTGCCCAAGCGACGATCATCCGCCGACGTGGGACGTGCCGACGACCTTTTCCGACGTCGGCGGTCCGAATCGGGTGGTCGGGCTGCACAACTACTCGGCGTCGGCAGGACCGACCAGTTTGGCCAACAATCCGTCGTGTTCTTGCTCGAAAGACTTCAACAGCTACGCCTTGGCAACCTTCAACGGCCCGAAGATGGCCGGCCCGTTCAACTGGGTCGATTACGTTTCCTTGCCGCAGATTGTTGACGGACTGTCCAACACGATCTTCTTCGGCGAGGTCCGGCCTCTTTGGTCGATCAACGTCGAGCGCGGCTGGGCCGATCATTCCAATGGCTGCGGCTATACATCGACCATCATCCCGTTGAACTACGACACGTCCAAACGCGGTCCTGTCGCCGGGGACAACTGCGACCAGTACTGCAACTGGCATACCGAGGTCGGCTTCCGATCGGCCCATCCCGGCGGCGTGAACTTCGTCTTCGGCGACGGATCGGTTCATATGCTTTCCGACACCATCGATCACCAAATGTACCAATACCTCGGAGGAATGAACGATGGGAAGCCTGTCGGGAATTTCTGACGGCCCAGTGCGTTGCCGCACCGTCAGGCCGTTGCTCCTCGGAGCCATCGGGCTGGCGATCCTCGCGCCGATCGTCGGCTGCGGCAGTGATTCGGGATTGGTATCGGTCACGGGGCATGTTACGCTGGACGGGCAGCCCCTCGGCGATGCCGGCGTCATGTTCGTTCCCGTCGACAAAGGCCCGGTTGCCAGCGGCACGACCGACGCCGCCGGACGGTTTCGCCTGACGACGACCAATGCGCCCGGCGCGCAGGCTGGGCGCTATCGTGTTACCATTACGAAACGCGACGTTCGCGGCGGCTCGACGCTCGACGCCGCATTTCTCCAGGGGCAGGCCATCCAGTGGATCGTGCCGGCGAAGTACGGCAACCCCGATAGCTCGGGGCTGGAAGCCGAGGTCAGCCCCGAGCAGCGCGAGTTCACCTTCGATACCACGTCGCATTGAGCGCGTGCGTCCTTCCTTCCCAACCGATTGCAGGCATTGAGAAAGCACCATGACAGAGGTCTCACGACGGGCGTTTCTAAAAACCGCTTCCGCCGCGTTTGCGGCCACCGGCGGCCGCTTCCTGGCCGGTCCCCTCGTCGCATTGGCGTCGGAACCCGAGCTTGATTCATTCGGACCGCATCGAGAGTCCTTCTCCTTCCTGCACACGTATGAGGCAACCGGCCGTTACTACGCGGCGCTCGAAAAGTCGGGCCTTGTCCGCCCAAGCACCGGCATCCGGTTGGTCAATTCCCCGTGGGGCGACGATTCGCGGCGATTCAACACGACCGCTCGCGTCGGCGGACCGCTCCATGCGATCCTCGAACGCCGGCGGTGCCATTTCATCGTCGATCGGGTCGTGGGCGGGTCGGTTTACAACCCCTACGCCTTCGACGCCGCGCTGGTCGAGCAGTACGCCACGATGTTGGGCGACAGGTTCCTCGGCGGGCAAATCCACGAGACGATCAGCAATGTCCACAACGACTGGACGCGACTGCGCGAAGCCGACCCCAAGGTCGCGGCAGGCCCGGTCAACTTGGACGCCGTGAAGGCCTATTTCGAAACCGATGACGCCGTTCACAAACTGGAGTACGGAACGCTGGAGGATTACGCCGGAAGGGTCCATTTCCACGACGGCGAAACGCTCTGGGCGGAAATCCGCCGGGCGTTCGACAGGCAGTTGGCTCGTTTTGGCGGGCACGCCTCCTATTGCGAGGGCACCCACTACGGCGAACGAACGTGGCATCTGTTCTACAAGTTCGGCGCTTCGCGAGGCCTTGCCGAAGTGGGCGTCTGGGCGTCGCAGCAATCACAATTCACCATCGCCGCGCTGCGCGGAGCCGCAAAGGCCGCCGGCCGGCCGTGGGGCGTCTTCTGGGCGCCTTGGGGACCCGGTGGATGCACCTGCTTCATTCCCGTCGACGAGGCCTCGTGGCAGTGCGGCGAAGAGTTTCTGACAAAAAGCGGCTGGCCCGCCCGTCCCGAACTTGGCGGATCCAGCGCGTTGCAACGCCGCATCTTCTTCCACAGCTATCTGTCGGGCGCTCACACCCTTCATGAAGAATGGGGCGCCGAGGGCAATCTGATCGATTGGAACGACGGCGGGCTGTCGTCCTACGGCCGTGTGACGCAAGATTTTCTCGACTTCCAGGACGCGAATCCCGACGTCGGCACGCCGTTTACGCCGGTCGCCCTGGTTCTGGACGCATCCATGCCGCCGCCGGACGCCGCGCCGTGGCTGAAGATCAAGGAGCGGCTCTTTCAATACGCCGAGGCCGATCGGGCCAATGAGGCGCGAAACAACCCGGGCAACGCCGAGGTCGCCTGCTATCCGCCGTGCGCGCTGCCCGAGTTGTTCGACGTTGTTCCGTCCGATGCGCCGGCATCGCTTTGGGATACCTATCGAGAGATCATTCCGGTGGGCGCGGCCGACGACGTCTATGATCGGCTGGCCGCTGCGGTGAAACGATGCAGCCCGATGGCTCGAAGTACGCACCTGCCGATGCAGATCAACCGTCGCGACCGGGACGGCGCTTGGATCGTGGCGCTCTACAATCCTTGGGGCGCGTGGCGTGGCGACGTCTTCGGCATTGGCGCCGTGTTCGACGACGCCTGTGCCGTTCACGATGTGCTTGAGCCCGCGTTCAACGTGAAGTCGGTCCGGGCGATTCACGCGTGGCCCGCCAGCTCGTCGGCATCGCTCGACGGAAACAAGATAAGCGTTACGGTCGGACCCGGCGGAACGCTGATTCTCGAAATATTGGGTGACGCTGATTCTCGAAACATTGGATGACGCAGATTCTCAAAACATTGGGTGACTGTCCAGAAACAAGTCCCCTCTCCCTTTGGGAGAGGGGCAAGGGGTGAGGGCGTGAGATCTGATACGCTTTCCAATTCAGAAATGCGCTGATTTTGCCTATCTTCCAGGTCGTAGAATCCAACCCATTCAATCAATCGCTTGCGGTTTCGCAACCAAGTCACGGCGCATCTTTGAATTGGAATCCGTATGACACCCGTTCCAACACGACCCATCACGAACCTTCCGATAATACTGGCCATGAATCGAACTCCCGAGGAACCATTGATGCAACGCAAAACCTCTCGTCACGGCGCCTGGATTGCCGCGGCATGTCTGTTGATTCAAGCCGGCACGGCGATGGCCGAGCCGCCGAAAGCGTTTCCATCGCCAGAACAGAATCTCGTGCTGGCCGCGCCGATCACGACTTGGGACGAGGCCATCCCGTTGGGCAACGGGTTGCTCGGCGGGCTGCTTTGGGGCGATGGCCGCACGATCCGGTTGTCGCTCGATCGGGGCGATTTGTGGGATGAGCGGCCGGCCGTCGAACCGCAATGGTGGAAACACCGAACGTATGCCGTGGCGCAGAAGCTGGCGGCCGAAGGCAAGTTCCAAGAGATTACCGAGATGCTGGACGCGCCATTTTTCGGCGTCTCGCCGACGAAATTGCCCGCCGGCCGATTGGAGATCACG
>JAEWUR010000089.1 GCA_023397045.1 Planctomycetota bacterium | reverse complement strand
CGCTTCGGTCGCGCGATTCGTGGGTGGTGCCGTTTGGCGTGCCCGTGGCGCTGGCCGCATGGATTATCGGAGCCTTGGAGTTGGCGGGCTATGGACTGGAATGGCCGCCGTTCAAGTGAGGACGGTTGCGCCGTTTCGGGGAGAGGTCGTATGTGGGCGATTCGGAAAAAACTGGCACGAAACCAGCTCGACGGCAGCGAGAGCGCCGTGACGGGAGCGGCGGGGTTGCGCAACGGCTCCAGGCGAGCTCGCGGCCGACGCGGTTTGAACCGAGCGGGCGCGGTGTTCAGCCTGGAATTGCTGTTGGTGCTGCCCATCCTGCTGATTGTTTGCTTCGCGCTGGTGGAATTGAGCTTGCTTCTGGTTGGGATGCAGAGGGTTCAGGCTGCGAGCAACGCGGCGTGTCGTATCGCGGCGTTGCCGACGAACGATACGGTGCGGCAGCAGTACGCGATGAGCGAAGCGGCCGAGGCGGCGTTAGGTACGGAAGATATGGTTTATTACTATGACATGGATTCCGGCATTGGCCCCTATACGGGGGATCCGGTGTGGGTTGAGATCACGGTGCCGATGACCACGGCGGCGCCCGACCTGCTGAAAATCATTGGATTCAGTCTGGACGGCCGCAATTTAACGTCTCGGACGGAGATGCGTAAGCAATAGTTTTAGTGGCTAGTGGTTAGTGGTTAATGGTTAGTTTAAGAGCTAAGAGAACAGTGGACTGATAACGACGTCAGGAGTCTTTCGATGATTTCACGATTAACGATCACGATTGGGATTGTGGCGGTATTGATCGGCTTGGCCGCCACGTATGGCGTGCGGACGTATTTGGCGCAAGAAGAGGTTGCTCCTCCGCCGCCGAAAGTTGTGGAGCCGGAGACCTACAAGATTCCTTTGGCGGCGGTGGATCTGCCTTCGGATCGCGTGGTTGTGGGCTCGGACACTTTTGTCAAGTCGATGACGCTGGCCCAGTTCAAGGCGGCGTTTCCGAAACTGGAACTGGAACAAGTTCTTGCGTCGGTTCGCAGCGTCGAGAATCGCCGATTGAAGCAGCCGGTGAAGCAAGGCCAGCCTTTCTTGACGACGGACTTCTATCTAGCGGGCACAGGCCCGAGCGTGGCCTCGAAATTGGAGCCTGGTTTCCGCGCGGTGCGCGTTGAAGTGCCAAACACTCGCGAGGCGGGCGTGCAAGCCGGGACGTATGTCGACGTGTTCTTCCGTGCGAATGCGCAGCGTGCCCGAGCCGGGCAGGTGGCCATTCCCGAGAAGACGTTGAAACTGTTGCAACACGTCGAGGTGTTGAACGCCGAGCGGCCTGCGGCGTCGAAGACGGCGGAAAGCATTTCCGGCGGGGTCGAGAAGAAGCCGTTGTTGTTCACCTTGGCGGTGCCGGAAGACAAGGTTGAGATGTTCAGCGTGATCCAGGGTCGAGGCGAGTTGTGGTTGGTGCCGACGCCGGCGAAGGACGGAGAGAGTCCGAACGGCAGTCAGGCGGCCGTGGCGGATACCTCGACGTTGGCTGGTTTGCTGGGCATCAAGCCGATGACGCCGCCGCCCGCCCCGTTCGAGACCGAGATCTATCAACGAGGCCGACGGACGGTCAACAAGTTCGTCGATGACCGATGGGTGGCCAGCCGAACGAATGTGTTGGACAGCGGAACGATGTCGGATCAACAAGAGCCGTCGGGCGCCGTCGCGGCGCCGCCTGCCCCTGAAGGGATCGCACCGCCGCCGGCTCAGGAATCGAAGGAAGTGCCCAGCGAACCGCCGGCTCCGGAGTTGGATTTTGAGTAGGCGGGTTGTTGTGTTGGAGCGTAGGCTACGAGCACACGAGCCCTCACCCTAACCCTCTCCCGGTGGGAGAGGGGACCAGTTTTCCAAACTCTCCCGGAGGGAGAGGGGACAATGATTTGAAGCCTCTCTCGGGGAGAGGGGACCAGTTTTTCGCCCTCTCGCAAGGTGAGAGGGGACAAGATGATCACGTCATGTATCATGCCTTGGCCAATCATCGGAAACGACATCACCCGGCGTTGAATCAACGGCGTGGGGCCATTGTTTTGTTTCTATTGGTCAGTCTGGCGGTTCTGTTGGGCGTCAGCGCGTTAGCGTTGAACTCGACATGGCTTGGGAGCTATCAGGTTCAGTTGCATCAGGCATGCCAAGCGGCGGCGATGGCGGGGGCTGCCGAGCTATTGGATCCGACGGCGGGTTTGACGCCGGCGATTCCCGACGCGGCGGCTCAAGCGAGGATTGCGGCGGCGACCGAGCAAGCCCGATTGTTCTTCGCGCCGAACAGCAACACGACGCTCCAGTTGACAGGGCCGAATACGGACATCATTGCGGGGTGGAGCAACGAGCCGACCGATCCGTATCGCGTGATATCGCGATGGACGGGCACCGGCCCGGTGAATTCGTTGTCGGTCCGAGCGGTTCGACGCCGCAGTGCGGGCCAGGCCGTGACCGTGTGGTTCGGCAATCTATTTGGAACGGGCGACGCGCAGCCGGCGGCCGCGGCGGTCGCGTTCATGGATCAGCGGGTTTATGGTTTTCGGCCGTTGAGTTTCGTGCCGATCCCGATGGTTCCGCTGATGGCGCCGGCGGACATCGTGTGGCCTCGCGCGACGGTTGGGGTTGCGCCGGGGCAGTCGGATGGCTATGCCGTGGCGCCGAAGACGGGAATTGTGACGACGGCGCCGGACCAGATTGCGGAAATCACGTTGTATGCACCGTTGGGCGGCGGCTCGGTTCCGTCGGGTCAGACGGCGGCCCAATGGCTGCAATTTCCGACCACGGCGGCCAACTTCAACGCGCTCACGGCACAGGTTCGCGAGGGGATCGAGGACATCGACCTGCAAGGCATCGGCGGGCAGATCGCGCTCGGTGCAGGCAATACGTATTCGATTCCGGCGGGACCGCAGCCCGACGTTGCGCAGGCGGACCAATTGGTGGCGGCGCTGCTGGCGATTCGAGGCAAGCCGCGGATCTGGCCGATCGGAGACCTGATCACGGTCGGTGGACAACCAACGTGCCGGATCACCGGCTTTGTCGGAGGGTGCGTGGTCGACTGCACCCGAAACGACGCCATGTTGAGCATTGTCGTGCAGGCGAGTACGATCCAGACCTGCACGGCGTTGCTGCAAAATGGAACGGCGAGAAACCCATGGATCGGCAAACTATTCCTCAATGAGTAACCGTCATGAACACTGAATTCA
>JAEWUR010000010.1 GCA_023397045.1 Planctomycetota bacterium | reverse complement strand
CGTCCGCCCAGGGTGACGGGACCGTCTTCTTCTCGGCTGGCGGCAGCAGGTCGCGCGCCGCGTCGCGGTCGTTCTCGACCGCCGGCCGACGGGATTTCGTCGATGGGGGTCACGCCGGGCACCGGCGGCTTGCCGCGCGTCGACGTCTTCGCGGCCTCGGCGGCGATCCGCTTCTGCTCGTGTTTGCGGAGGTGTTCGGACAGCGGTTTCGTGCCGGCGCGGCCGGCCCGGATGGCGTCTTTGGGAAGCCTCAGGTCGGGCTTCTGCGGCGCGGGTTCCGACGACTTCCGCTTCAAGGGCATCTTGCCGGCGTTTGGCATGGGCGCCAACTTGATCGCCGGACCTTTGTCCTTTTCTCGTTCGCGTTCGCGTTCGTCGGACTCGCCTTTTCCTTTTCCTTTGGCCTTATCTTTGGTCCTTGGCAATTCCGGGATCGGCGTTGACAAGGTTACCTTGGGCCGCGTCAGCCTTGACGGCGATAGCGGCGCGGCCGGCGGAGCAGCCGGCGTTTGAGTCGGCGGTGACGGCGACGCGGAGGCCGTCGGCGCCGCGGGCGTTACCGGCGTGGCGGGAGCTTCCGGGGCGGCGGGCGGTTCGACCGGCGCTTGCTTGGCTGGCGCCGGTTTTTCGTGCGGCTTCGGCGGGAGGACGGGGATCTTACCCGAGAGGTTGCCGCCGGGCGCGATGTAGTCTTCGCGTCGGAAGGCGGTCGGCGCGCCGGCGTCCGTTGCATCGGGGGTCGCCGGTGAAGGTCGTCCGGCAGCTCGCCCCGCTCTGCCGCTCTCGATAAAGGCCATGACTTTGGCCAGTTCCTCGTCGGTCAAGCTGGCCAGCGCAGAGCCTTTTCCGGTGACACCCGCCTTGGTGCAGATGTCGACCAGCACTTTGCTGTCGAGCTTCAATTGTTTCGCCAGAGCGTAAATACGGATGGGCAAAGGGCCGCTCCCTATGGAAAAAAACGTCAGTCGGTCTGCAATCGCGTCTTTGGAAGAATGCTCCGTTACTATGCGGTGTCATCGGATGACTCCGCAAGTGATTCGGTCGATTCCTCGCCGTTCGACTCGGCCGGCACATCGCCGTTCGAGTCGGCCACATTGTTTTCGGTCTCGTCGGTCGGATCGGTTGCGGCTTCGGCCGCGTCCTGCCGATCTTGTTCTCGTTGTTGTCGGCGCTGTTCGGCGGCGACTTTCTCGGCGGCAAGCGCTTTCGCCTCGGCTTGCTGCACGATGCGTTCGGCCTGTTCGGCGGACAGTCCGCCCATCTCCATCAGAGCGTCGGGCTCGATGACGGAAAGATCGTCGTAGGAAAGGAAACCTTCGCCGACCAGCCGTTCGGCCAACTCGGACTCGATCCCTTCGATCGACGAGTACCCGGCGACGGCCTGTTCGATCTGGTCGTCGAGTTCGTCGCGGGTCATGATTTCGATGTCCCAGCCGCAGAGCTTGCTGGCCAGTCGCACGTTTTGGCCGCGCCGCCCGATGGCCAGGGAGAGTTGGTCTTCCTGGACGAGCACGATTGCCCGGCCCAGCATTTGGCACAGGATGACTTCCTCGGTTTCGGCGGGTTGCAGGGCGTTGGGGATCAGAACCTGCATGTCGTCGCTGTAGCGGACGATGTCGATCCGCTCGCCGGAAAGCTCATCGACGATGTTTTTGATGCGGTTTCCACGGACTCCGACGCATGCGCCGACGCAATCGACGCGCTGGTCGGTGCTGCTGACGGCGACTTTGGTTCGGTAGCCGGGCTCACGGGAGATAGCGCGGATTTCGATCACGCCCTCGGCGATTTCGGGGATTTCCTGCTCGAACAGC
Organism: Planctomycetota bacterium; assembly: GCA_023397045.1. GTDB lineage: Bacteria > Planctomycetota > Planctomycetia > Pirellulales > Thermoguttaceae > JAEWUR01. Next base: position 3,456 of record JAEWUR010000010.1, on the reverse strand, counting down.
CGTTGGACCAGATGGGCTTTCGTGCGGCTGAGGATTACCTTGACGCGGCTGCCGACTTTTTTGACCTCGTAGATCGTCGCGCGAACGCGCTCGTTGGCATGGTGCGATTCGCCCGGGATCTGTTCGCCCTTGGGCAGGATTGCCTCGACGTTTGTCAGGGTGACGGTTGCCGCTCCGCCTTCATAACGTTGGACGACGCCGGTGACCAGTTGGCCCTTGAGTTCTTCGTATTCGTTGAACAGAGCGTCGCGTTCGGCCTCGCGAATCTTCTGGATCATCACCTGCTTCGCGGTTTGCGCACCGATGCGCTCGGCCATTTCGGCGGGCTTCATGGGGACGCCGTCACAGCTGCCTTGGATGGACCCATCCGCACGGTTGATTTCGACGACGATATCGCTTTCTTCGCCGTAATGCTTCTTGGCGGCGGAGACCAAGGCCGCTTCGATGCCCTCGAAGACGATTTCCTTGTCGATATTCTTATCGCGGTGGATCGTGTCCACGATGCGAAGTAGTTCGTTGGGATCCATTCGCTCTCGCTTTCGCTCTTTTACCCTTTGCAGGACACTCGTGTCGTGACTCTTGTTTTCCTTGGAAGGAAAACGCTACGTTCCCCGCCGGGGCGAGGCGTTATTGATTCCGAGGTTGTCGATGGTCGTAATGTTACCGCGAAACACGGCCGTACCGGCCAAGTTTCGCTGCCGTTCCGACCGCGGAATCGTTTATCAGCAACCCAGACCTCAATAAAAATACCTTCTCCGTCCCGCTCGACCCAACGAAAACGGCCGAGACGCTACAAAATCTTACAACACCACAAGTTAGTGGCATCGACAATCCAGTAAGCATATCGGCCTATCTATGGGGTGTCAAGGCGGTTCGTGCGGCAAATGCCGAAGATGTCACCACCATAAAGAGTTAAGAACCGGGGCGTAATACGCTCCCGAGTTTAAGGCGGGTGGTATGTCGCACCACGTAGTGGTGGGGTTTGTGTTGGGGGCTAGGGATTGGGGATTCGGGATTCGAGGGGGGCCTGAAAGCCGGCAGCGAGAAGCCACCCCCCGATCTCACGACCCCAACTCTCAACTCTCGACTCTCGACTCTCGACTCTCAACTCTCAACTCTCAACTCTCGACCCCCGGCTATTGAAGCTGTGCGAACGTGACGACGTAGTTGTGGCCGCGACGCTTTGCGCATTTTGGGCAGCTTGTGTAGTGGAAAAAGAACTTCGAGGCCTTTTTCCCCTCCCGGGCGAGCCGCTGTTCCGTTTGTTTGATCCATTTGGGGGCAGCGCTGTAAGGCCCATCAAAAACCTTCGTGAAAAACGTGCCCGAGAGTCGGACGTTGTCGGCGCCGGGGACTTCCTTCGTGGCGGAGACGTACCATTCCGACCGCCAGGGGCTCGGATCGGTGTTCAGCAGCAGCACTTCGCTCGGTTCGCCGGCCGCACCAGCGTCTTGGACGGCCTTCCACATCCGCGTGACGAGTCGGCCGATCATCGGCGGCCAGGGGAAGTGGAAAAAGACGGGAATCGTTTCTTTGATGAACCGTTTGTCGGTCCAGACGTGGGTGGTTTCGTCCCAGGGGGTCAAATCGAACTCGGGACAGCATGTTTCCTCGGATTTGCGGTCGTCGGTCATGGTTCGGTCTCCGGTGAATGAAGGTCGTGTTCGATCACCTCAAGTATTTCTGGTAGGCCGCGACGGCCAGGGTGTCGCAGCGTTCGTTTTCGACATGCCCGGCGTGACCTCGGACGTGGGTGAAACGCAGCCGATGCCGTTGCAGCAGTGCGTCGAGCTGCCGCCAGAGGTCCTCGTTTTTCACTTCGGCCCATTTGCCGTTTTCGCGGCGTCGCCAGCCGTTTTGTTTCCACTTGGGCATCCATTCCGAGATGCCCTTGCCCACGTAGGTGCTGTCGGACACGAGTTCGACGGAGGTGGGGCGTTTCAGGGCTTCGAGGCCGCGGATCACGGCGGTCATTTCCATGCGGTTGTTGGTGGTTTCGCGTTCGCCGCCGGAGGATTCTTTCTCTTTGCCGGTTTTGACATGGCGCAGGATGAAGGCCCAACCGCCTGGGCCGGGGTTGCCGCTGCACGCGCCATCGGCGAATAACTGTACTTCGGGGACGGTTGGCTTTGGTTTATCGGTCATGAATTGAATTCACCGCAGAGGACGCGGAGAGAGAGGCAGCAAAACAAAGTCAGAAATAGGAGCCACAGATGATACAGAATCGTGGATGAGACAGCCCTCACCCTAACCCTCTCCCGGCGGGAGAGGGGACTTGTGGAATGGGTTCTCAAAACCATCCGTGTTCATCTGTGTTTATCTGTGGTTCCCGTATTCTTTGAATCGTCCTCTGCGGTTTTTTGTTTTTATCAGGTTATTGTTTAATGATCTCATGGGTTCGCGTGACGTCGAAGCGTTGTTTCGCGAACTCTTCGAACCCTTCGGCCAGTGCCGAATCGAGTCGGGGCTGTTCTTCCATGATCCAGGGGAGTCGGATGGTGAAGGTGCTGCCTTTGCCCAATTCGCTTCGCAGCGAGACTTCGCCGCCGAGCAGTCGGCATAGTTCTTTGACGATCGAGAGGCCCAATCCGCTGCCTGAATATTCTCGGGTCATGGCGTCGCCGCTGGGCACGGCGGTCTTTCCTTGCCGGAATTTCTCGAAGATGGCGTGTTGATCCTCCTCGGCGATGCCGACGCCGGTGTCGGTGACGTCGAGGACCAGGAAATCGAACTCGTCGCGCCGGGCGGAGACGGTGATTCGCCCTCCCTCGGGCGTGAATTTCACGGCGTTGCTCAGCAGGTTGTTCAACACCTGTTGGATTCGGGCCTGGTCCTGGTGCATTGGCGGCAGGTCCGGCGCGATGTGCGTTTCGAGGTCGATGTTTTTGCGTTCGGTCAACGGCCGGGCCATGTCGCACTGGGCCGAAACGACCTGGGCGATGCGGAAGTCGGTCAGCCGGGTGTCCATCTTGCCGCTCTCGATCTTGGCCAGGTCGAGGATGTCGTTGATCATTTCGAGCAGGGTCTTGCCCGATTTCTGGATGTTTTGGACGTATCGCTTCTGCTTGTCGTCGAGCGAATCGATCGAGCCGAGGACCTCGCTGAAGCCGAGGATGCTGTTCAGCGGCGTTCGCAGTTCGTGGCTCATCGTGGCCAGGAAATCGCTCTTGAGCATGTTCAGCTCGTACAATCGCATGTTGGCCTGGGCCAGTTCGTCGACTTTTCCGTCGAGGTTGGCGTTGGCCAGCCGGAGTTCTTCTTGGGTGCCGGTCAAGTGTCGCAGCATCCGGTTGAAGGCGGCCGAAAGTTCCTCGAACTCGTCGCCGGTGTGGATGTCGGCGCGGAGGGTGTTGTTGCCGCGGCTGATCGCGTCGCTCACGTCGCGCAGATGCCGCAGCGGCTTGACGATCACGTAGCGAACGATCACATAGGAGGCGACCATCGCCAGGAATACGG
>JAEWUR010000664.1 GCA_023397045.1 Planctomycetota bacterium | reverse complement strand
ATGAATACCGATGTTGGTTCTCTCTTTGATCTGAGTCCTTCCGAGAAACTCCAGTTGGTCGAAGACCTCTGGGATGACTTGGCGGCGACTCCTTCGGAGGTTCCCATCCACGAGTGGCAGAAAGAGGAATTAGCCCGCCGGAAGGCGAACTTGACGGGCAACCCCTCGTCAGGTCTTTCGTGGGAGGATGTCAAACGGAGGATACGAAGCCGTTATGGCCGTTAGCCTCGTCATCTCCCCGGAAGCCGCGCAAGACCTCGACGACGCCTACCGTTGGTACGAAATGCGGCGCGTCGGATTGGGTGAAGACTTCCTCTGCGCCGTCGACGCCTGCATTCAAGCGATATGCCGAGAACCGGAAATGCATGCCAAAGCGTTCGAAAACTGCCGACGGGGCTTGGTTCGACGCTTTCCTTTCGCCGTGTTCTACGAATACGCTGACCACGTCGTGACGGTCTATTGCATTTTCCATACCGCGCGCGATTCGCAGAAGTGGCGTGAGAGATTGCCCTGACACTCGCATCGCCTTGGCGACAACCCCCCAAAGTCAAAAACGCTCTCATGTCTCTGTTTGAAGCCAGCGAAGCCGAGAATCGTCGAGAAGCCCAGCCGTTGGCGGCGCGGATGCGGCCCCGTGCGCTCGCCGAGTTCGTCGGGCAACGCCATTTCCTCGGCGAAGGAAAACTGTTGCGGCGACTGCTTGACGCCGACCGGTTGGGATCGGTGATTTTTTACGGTCCGCCGGGCACGGGCAAGACGACGCTCGCGCAACTGCTGGCCGGGGCCACTCGAAGCCGATTCCGACAGGTCAGCGCCGTGACCAGCGGCGTGAAGGAACTGCGGGAAGTGCTGGCCGAGGCCTACGACCAGCTTTCGGCCACCGGTCGGCGAACGCTGCTGTTCGTCGACGAGATCCATCGGTTCAACAAGGCGCAACAAGACGTGTTGCTGCCCGATGTCGAAGAGGGCGTCGTGATCTTGGTCGGCGCGACGACCGAGAATCCATTCTTCACGATCAACAGCGCGCTGGTCAGTCGGAGCCGGGTGTTCCAGTTCGAACCGCTTTCGGTCGACGACATCAAGACGGTGATCCGCGCCGCGGTGGCCGACCCGTATCGCGGACTGGGGCAACGCGCGATCCACCTGCACGACGATGCGCTGGAGTTTCTGGCCGAGGTGAGCGACGGCGACGCCCGGCGTGCATTGTCGGCGCTGGAGATCGGCGTGCTGTCGAGCCACGACTCGCCGGTCGAGTTCACGCGTCAGTTGGCCGAGGAGTCGGTTCAGCGGAAGGCCGTTCAATACGATCGGCAGGGCGACTCGCATTACGACGCGATCAGTGCGTTGATTAAGAGCATTCGCGGCAGCGATCCCGACGCGGCGCTCTATTGGCTGGCTCGAATGCTCGAAGGCGGCGAAGACGTGCGGTTTCTGGCGCGACGGTTGGTGATTTTGGCGAGCGAGGACGTGGGCAATGCCGATCCGGCGGCGCTGCCGCTGGCCGTGGCCGCGGCACACGGTTGCGAACTGGTCGGACTGCCCGAGTGCCAACTGACGCTGGCCCAGGCGGTCACTTACCTGGCATGCGCGCCGAAATCGAACGCGGCGACGGTTGGCATCGGCGAGGCCCGCGCCGACGTGCGCGAGGGGCGTCTGTTGCCGGTGCCGGTCCATCTGCGCGACGCGCACTATGGCGGATCGAAGCGTCTTGGGCATGGTCAGGGATACCAGTACGCCCACGACCACCCCGGCGGCGTTGCGGCCCAGGACTATTTGGGTGTGGAACGCGAATACTATCGGCCCACCGACCGGGGTTTTGAGCGGGATTTGGGCGAACGGCTCCGCGCGATTCGGGCCATGCTGCGCGGCAAGGCTCCAAAAACGGGCGAAGAAGGTTGATGGGTGCCCGTTCGGATTGCCGCATTCCGTCCGCCCGCCAAGGCTTGCGTGCGTCCAGCCGCCGTGCGATTATATATCTAGTAGCCTGTTGAAAAAGTGTGCCACTGGCTTTGCCAGTGCTGAACTCCCGTGCATTTTCACGACACTGGCAGAGCCAGCGGCACTCGACGTTCTCTGAAATCCACTTTTGCAGCAGGCTGCGAATATAAAAGCGGAAAAACACGCGGAGCCAACGATGCGACCGACCACGAAGAGGTTTCTTTTTGCAGCCTTCGTCTTGACGCTGCTTCCGGCCGGTGCCGGCCGTCTGACCGCCCAACAGGAATCGAACGGTCAGGTCGTCTCGGTCGCAAAAACCTTCGATAGCGCGCCGTTCCAGTATACCGAGCGATTGCTGGCCGAGCGCGAGGGGATTCGCGTCTATCGCCTGACGTATCCCTCGCCGGTCGTGACCGAACACGAGGCCAACAATACCGTGTCGGCCGATCTGTATCTACCGTCCGATCTGAAGCCCGGCGATCCGAAGCGTCCGGCGGTAATTTGCCTTCATCCGTTGGACGGCAACATGCAAATCACCGATTATGCTTGTTCGCGGCTTGCGTTGCGGGGTATTCCGGCGATCGTGTTTTCGATGCCGTACTACGGCCCTCGCGAAATCGACGGCGGCTGGCGCGCCTTGCTGCACAGTCCGAATCTGTTCCTCGCATCGTTTCGACAAACGATCGAGGACATCCACCGCACGGTCGACCTGTTGGCTTCGCGGCCCGAGATCGACGGGCAGCACATCGACATGATCGGTTTGAGCCTCGGGGGGATCATCGCTGCGTCGGCGGCCGCGAAGGAACCGCGCATCGACCGGACGGTCATTCTTGTCGCGGGCGGCGACGTGATGGAGATCGTTCGGCAATCGCGATATACGCGATCGCTGGCCGCCGAGCTGGCCAAGATGCCGGAGGCCGAGTTGGCGGAGTTCCGAACGCGCGTCGAGACAATCGAACCGCTCCGGTTGGCTCCGGAACTGCGCGATCGCGCCCAGGCCGGCAAGGTGCTGATGCTCAACGCGACGGAGGATGGCATCATTCCGCACGAATGCACGGTGCGATTGGCCGAATCGCTCGGTATCACCGATCAGGTTCAGTGGCTCGACGGCGTCGATCACGAGAGCTTCTTGGGCGTGCTGCCGGAGATCGCTCCGACGATCATCGAATTCTTTGCGCAGGATCTGCCGCCGGGCGTCGAACCTTACCAGGCGTCGCAACCGGTGGCTTCGACGCCGCAACAGAAGTTCATCCATGTCCTGCGACAGGCAATCGCGATCTGGAAGGAAGAACCCAAGCCGGAGCACTGCCACCGGATGGAAGTCGACGTGGTCGTCCGGCGCGAACAGGACGAAAAACCGGCCGATTTCCATCTGCGGATGGTGCGCGGCGATGCCTACCAGTTCGCCGTGGAATGCACGGCGGGCGCCTTCGGCAAAATCCGCGTCGGCCAGGGAGAATATCCTTGGATCGAATTGCCCGGCGGTCGTGTGCTGGCGGGAACCCAGAATGCGGTGAACAACCGCGATCCGTTGCAGTTCGTCAACCAGCAACATCTGGCGAAGGTTCGCGTTGCGGCCGCACTGCTCGACGGACTCACCAGCGTGCCCGACGCGCTGAAGTCGTGGGTGGCGATCGAGGACAACCCATTGCCCGACGGGTCGCATGCGTTGCAGGCGACGGCCGTGAGCAACCATCCGGTCGCGCTGACGGTGGTTCTGCGCGGGAATGAGTCGACGCCCAAGCAGATCCGATTCAAGATCTTCGGCTACAGCGGGACGATCGACGTGACGAATTGGCAGATCGGCGGGTCGGCCGAGCCGTCGGCGTTCGAGCCGCCGATGGAATCGGAGCGATTCAGCCTGGACCAGGCCGACGTCTACCATCTTTTTTCGGCGGCGGTGAATCTGGCCGTCAATCAGATGCGATGACGGCGTAAGGGCGAGTATCCGCGACACCCTGGATTGCCCATTTTCCCGGCATTATCAGCCATCAACCAAAACGAGCGGGCTCATTGCCGTAGCATCGTTTTTGGGTTTCGCGTATGATTCCCCGCCTTGGATGGTGCAATTCGTCAAGGAGGACGAAGATGAACTCGCTCAAGAACTTGTTGATCATTGGCCTACTCGGAGCGGTGGGCTATGGGGTCTACACGTCGCTCGAACGAAATAACGTCGAACCGGCCCGGCCGGGGACGGGATGGCCCGAGGCGCCGAAGGTCGAGCTATCCGACGCGAAGCTGTCGACGACGCCGGGCGGTCCGTTGGCTTTAGGGACGGGCAGCCCGCCGTCGTCGGCCGGAACGCCGACGGCCACGGTGGTCACGCCGGGGCCCGCGACGCCGGCCGCGCCGCCATTGACTTCGAGCGAGCCGAGTGTTGCGCCGACGGCCGTATTGCCCGTCATGCCGTACCCTTCGTCCGCAGCATCACCGGCCAATCCGCCGGCCAATCCGCCGGTCGATGCCCCCTTGATGCCGACGGCCACGTTGGGCCAGCCGATGGCGGCCGATCCGACCGCGACGCCGACGCCATCGCCATCGCCTGGCGTACCGGCGGAGGGCGTTCACAATCTTGCGCCGCCGCCGTTTGGCGCGGTCACCGACCGGACGCCGGAAGCGCCGGAAGATCCCGCCCGGGACTCGTTTTTGCGCGACAGGTTTTCGTCGTTCATGGAGGCGGTGCAGAAAAGTCTCGACGAGGGCAAGCTGGCCGAAGCGCATCTTGCGTTGAGCAGTCTGTATGGCAATCCGGATTTGCCGCCCGATCAGGCCAAGCAGATCACGGACCTGTTGGATCAACTCGCCGGCACGGTGATCTATTCGCGTAAGCATTATCTCGAACCGCCGTACATGCCGCAGCCGGGCGACACGCTGGATTCGGTGGCGCGGGCGTACAACGTGCCGTGGCAACTGCTGGGCCGGATCAATGGCCTGGTGCCGGCCGGCCCGATCGCCTCGGAAAGCCCGATCAAGGATCAACCGCTGACGCCGGGTCAGGAATTGAAGGTTGTGCGGGGACCCTTCGACGCGATGGTGGATCTCGACAAGCATGAACTGACGCTGATGGTGCAGAAACGCTATGCCGGACGGTTTCGCATCGGCGTCGGCCGCGACGAACCGAAGCTCGACGGCGATTACACGGTGCATGACAAGACGCCGAGCCCGTCCTATCGCGGCCCCGACGGGCTGAACGTCGGCCCGAACGATCCGCAGAATCCGCTGGGCACCGCGTGGATCGGGCTGACCGATCGGATCGGAATCCACGGCACGAACGATCCGGGCGCGATCGGCCGCGACGACAACCGCGGCGCGATCTGCGTGGGCGATCGCGACTTGCAGGATCTCTACGGCATCCTGTCGGTCGGCTCGCGCGTGACCGTGCTGCGGTAGGCGACGGAAGGGGCGGAGAGTCGAGAGTTGAAAGTCGAGAGTTGCCGAGGCGGCGTTAGCCGTCGCAATCTTCGTCGGCGTCCCAGGCGCCAACATCTTGAATGGCTTGGCGAATCAGCACGAGCAGGGCGTTTGGATCGTAGGGCTTCCGAAGGAAGTAATGGCAGCCGGCGGCGCGGCAGCGGCGAACCAGGCCGGGCTGGTCTTTTCCGCTGAGGATCAGGATCGGGATCGCACAGGTCTCGGGCGCGTCGGCCAACTGTTCGCAAACCCGCAGGCCGTCAACGTCAGGCAAGCCCAGATCGAGCACGATCAGCGAGGGCGCCAGCGACTTGGCCTTATCCAAACCGGCCTTGCCCGAGTAGGCCGCCAGGGTACGGAGCCCCTGTTTCTTCAGCCGGTGCGAGAGCACGTCGGAAAGCGTGTCGTCGTCGTCGATAATCAGCACGGAGTGCGGCCGAGGCACGACGATCGGCGCCGATTGCGGTTCTTGATAGGGGGCGAGGTCGGTAAGCATGGGAAGGCAAGGG
>JAEWUR010000639.1 GCA_023397045.1 Planctomycetota bacterium | reverse complement strand
GTTCGCCTGCATCTGCGACAGTTCGCGCTCGATGAAGCGTCGGGCGACCTGCTTCTTGCGCTCGTTGACCGCGCCTTGGCCGAGGAACAGATGGCCAATCACGATCGCGATGGCCGAATCGACCAGCCGGCGTCCCGACAGGTCGAGATAGCTCGCTCCCCGGGCTTTGACGAACTGAACGGCCTCGTTCAGTTGCCGTCGGGCGTCGATCAGTTTCTGCTTCAAGCCGTCGAGCAGTTCATCGCCGTAGGTCTTCTTCTCGTGTTCTTCGGCCCAGGTGTCGAGCGTGCCGGAGCTGACGCCGCGGCTGGCCGCGAGCACCTGCAACTGGCTCGTGCCTTCGTAGATGGTCGTGATTCGAGCGTCGCGCAGATAGCGCTCGGCCGCGTAATCTTTCATATAGCCGGAGCCGCCGAGCACCTGGATGGTGTTCGTCGCAACGCGGATCGCCATTTCCGAACAGTAATACTTGGCCATCGGCGTCAACAGGCTGTTCATGCGCTTCAGCGATCGTGAGAGTTGCTTGCGGCGCTTCTCTTCGTCTTTTTCCAACGGCGGGCCGAGTTCCAGCACGCGAAGGTTGTTGTTCTCATGATCGCAAACGCGCGACGTCTCGTAGGCCAGCGCTCGAGCGGCTTCGAGGTCGATCTTCATGTCGGTGACCAATTCGGCCACGGCGGGCAGCCGTTCGATCGGTCCGCCAAACTGGCAGCGCGTGTGGGCGTAGGTGCGAGCCAAACGGTAGGCGGCCTCGGCGACGCCAAGCGACTGGGCGGCGATGCCCACCCGGGCGCCGTTCATCAACGCCATCACGTAGGTGATCAATCCGCGTTGCCGCTCGCCGATCAACCGGCACGGCGTGTTGTCGAAAACCAACTCGCAGGTGGGCGAGCCGTGGATGCCGAGTTTGTTTTCCAGGTGGCGGACCTTGACCCGCTCCGAACGCTCGGCAATGAACAGGCTCAAGCCGCGGCCGTCGGAGATCTCCGGTTCGCTTCGGGCCAAGACCAACAGGATTTCGCCGCAGCCGTTCGTGATGAATCGCTTGACGCCGTTGAGATACCAGTTGCCTTGCTCGTCTTGGAACGCGCGAAGCCGCACGGCCTGCAAATCGCTGCCGGCGTCGGGCTCGGTCAGCACCATCGCGCCGGTCACTTCGCCGTTGGCGAACCGAGGCAGCACTTCGTCCTTGATCTCGTCGCTGGCGAAGGCATTGATCGTCTCGGCGATGCCCTGCAACCCGAACAGATTCGTCAGTGAGCAGTCGGCCCGGGCGACGATCTCGTTGGCCATAGTGTACAGCAGGCAGGGGCAGTTCAGGCCACCGTATTTTCGCGGCAGGGTGAACGCCATCACGTCGGCCTGGGTCAATCGCTTCAGGTTCTCTTGAACCAATGGATGGAGCGTCACGGTGCCGTCGTCGTTCAGCGTATTGCCTTCGCGATCGACGTCTTCGGCATTACGCGCGAGCATGTCGCCGGCCACTTCGCCCATGATTTCGAGCACGCGGCGATAGTTATCCACCGCGTCGGCGGCGTCCTGCGGCGCGTAGCCCGACGGATCGTCCTTGGCATGGACGAAATTGTCCTCTTGGATCGCGGCCAACTCGCCCAGATCGATGTGGTCGAAGAGGAACGTGATATCGTCGTTATCGAGAAAGAAATTCGCCACGTGAGAAACTCCAGATTTTTTGTCGTCCCCTCTCCCTTTGGGAGAGGGTTAGGGTTTTCTATAGTCCCCTCTCCCACTGGGAGAGGGTTAGGGTGAGGGCCGTCTTGTTCGATTTCTTTATGCTTTTCCTATCGCGACTTTTCCTTGATCGCTTTGATCATCATCGGAATGACCTCTTTGTAGTCGCCGACGATGCCGTAGTGCGCGACGCCGAAGATTGGGGCATCGCCATCGCTGTTGATCGCAATGATCTTGGCCGATTCTTCCATGCCGGCGCGATGCTGGACCGCGCCGCTGATACCGACGGCGATGTACAGCGCCGGCCGCACCGTCGTGCCCGTCTGGCCGACTTGGTGTTCCTTGCCGATGAATCCGCTGTCGACGGCCGCGCGGCTGGCGCCGACCGCTCCGCCGATGGCGCCGGCCAGGTCGTAGATCAGTTTGAAGTTGTCCTTGCTGCCGACTCCGCCGCCGCCGGCGACGATGACGCGAGCGCCCTTCAGGTTCACCTTGCGCGGCTCGATGTGGCGTTGGATCAACTTGATGGCCATCGAAGCGTCGTCGATCTCGACCTTCTCTTCGATCACCTGGCCCGGGCGGGCGTTGTCGGCCGGTTTCATCGGCATGACGCCTTCACGCACGGTGGCCATCTGCGGCCACTGGTCGTAGTTGACGATCGTCGCGATGATGTTGCCGCCGAACGCGGGGCGGATTTGCAGCAGCAGGTTCTTGTGCTCGACCTTCGCCTTCGGATCGGTCACGTCCGAGATGTCCAGGTCGGTGCAGTCGGCCGTCAAGCCCGAACGGAGCGTCGAGGCCACGCGCGGCGCGAGGTCGCGTCCGATGGCCGTCGCGCCGACGATGACAATCTGCGGCCGATGCTTTTCGATCAGCGTGCAGCAGACCTTGGCATAGGGCAGCGTCTGATAATGGGACAGCCGCGGATGATCGACGACGTAGACGTTGTCGATCCCTTGGGCAATCAGTCGCTTGGCGAGCGGGCCAACGCCGGCGCCGGGCAAGATCGCGCCGGTCTTGACTCCCAGCCGGTCGGCCAGATCGCGGGCTTTGCCGCAGAGTTCCAGGGCCACGTCGTGCAAAGCACCGTCTTCTTGTTCGGCGAAAACCCAGACTTCGCCTTGGCGGTTCGGTTCTGTCATAGTTAGGGGCTAGGGGCTAGGGACTAGGGGCTAGATATCGGTGCGGGATTTCAAGGTCTTCTGCAGCCCGCGAAGCATCTTGCCTTCCTCGTTCGTGTTCTTCTGTAATGCGAGAATCGTTGTTGAATCGCCATAGCCAAGACTTTCGGCCAATACGAGCAATGTCTCGATTTCGGCCAAAGAGCCTAGTGCTATTGAAATATGATGTAAAAATTCCTTGGTCGAATCTCGGGCGTGTCCCTCCGCGATATTTGCGGGAATCGACACGGCGGCTCGACGCATTTGGCTGGTCAGGCCGTAAACCTAATCTTTCGGAAATCCTTGGCTTAACGCGTATATCGTCTTCGCGAGTTGAATTTCGGACTGCCAGACTTTCAACTGCTGGTAGCTTGAGACTTCCATAGGCCAATCCTCTAGCCCCTAGTCCCTAGCCCCTGTCCCCTGGGCTCCTAGCCCCAGGTTCGGTCAACGACCAACTCGTGAATCATCTGGCTAATGCCGGCCTCGGTCGGCGCGACATCAGTGAAGCCTTCCTTGGTCAACACGATCGCCTGAACGCGATGGACCTTCGTGGGCGAACCGGCCAGCCCGCAACGCTGCATGTCGGCCCCGATCATGTCGAGGTCCCACTGCTCGATCAGCAGTCCGGCGGCCTTCAAGGCGTCCATCCGGCTCTGAACCTCGGCGTTGACCTGCTCGTCGGACGCCTCGGGCATGGCGGCTTTCACTTCGGCAACCACCTCGGCATACACTCGGGCTCGCTTCATCCGCATCACTCGCTTGGCGGCCTGCGGACGGGCTTCGTTGGCCGACTCGATCACGGTGACCAGCACGGGCAATTTCGCCTCGACGACCTCCCAGCCGTGGCCGATGTTCCGCCGAATGCGGACCGTTCGGTCGTGGATGCTGACCATCTTTTCCAAATAGGTGATCTGTGGAATACCCAGCTTCTCGGCACACTGCGGACCCACTTGGGCCGTGTCGCCGTCGATGGCCTGACGGCCGCAGAAGACGAAATCGTATCGGCCGATCGTCTGGACGGCCTGGGCAAGAATATAGCTCGTCGCCAGGGTGTCGCTGGCCGCCGCACGGCGATCGGTCAGCAGGATCGCCCGGTCGGCGCCGCGGAACAAGCAGTCGCGGAGCACGTCGGCCGCCTTCGGCGGACCCATCGTGACGACCGTCACCGTGCCGCCGTATTCGTCGCGGACTTCCAGGGCGGTCTCCAAGGCATGGAGATCTTCGGGATTGAAAATCGTCGGCAAAGCCGCTCGATTGACGGTCCCGTCCTCTTTCATCGCCTCGGCCGTGATATTGGCCGTATCGGGGACCTGTTTGACGCAAACAATGCTGTCGTACGGCACGTTCCTAAGCTCCCACCATGCGCTTTGGTTCAGTAAAACCGGGAAGACTATCAGGCTTTTCCCTTCAGGTCAAGGCCCACGGGTCAGCCGCGGGCACTCAGCAATTGGGGGGGTGAGTTGGTTTTTGCGGTGTTCATGGCCCTAATGCAACCTCTGCGATCGAACATTGCGCGGCGAGAACATCTTTCTCGTAGAGGGGCGCGTCGTGGTCGTCGAGCGAATGCCGCGAAGCCGTTATCAGGCCGACTCGATTTTTTGAATCTTGGCGTGGCTGCCGGAATACTCATCTACCAGTGTGGTCTCCAGACCATCACGCTTGCGTCTAACCAGGTGCGGCAAGAGGCAGCGCGAACTGCATGACATGCGACGGCTGCCGTCAATCCTTGCCTAATCGGGCGATTCCCTACGACTCTTTGGGCGAGGCATGCGAATAATCCGCCTTCGAATTGACTTATGTCGAATCGCGCGCACCCCGGAACCGAGTAACTACTGGGTCTCAGGAACGTAATGTCGGCAGGCCGACCAACGGAAGGCCGGTAAACAGGAGTCTTCGGCCATGAATCACCCGACATTATTTACCTGAGTATCAAAAAGCATCCATTGGGGTTGTGTAACTCGGGAAGGGCCGTGTCGTGTTGGTGACAAGTCGGCAATCTCGCGATGTCCAGCCCGTTGCCGATCGGCGCGTTGGCTCGCGTTTCGATTCGATGCCGTGCGGCGTCCCACGCCGCGGTCTTGTTGGAATGGCGATTGTGGCTGTGGTGTTGGCCTTGGCCACCCAAGGGTTCGGCGCGGAACCGCCGGAACAGCCGCCGGCCGATGCCGCTGCGCCCGAAAGCCCGTTGAGCGAGACGCAGAGCATTCTGAACCTCGACATCGATCAACTCGTCAATGTCGAGGTGCATCCCAACTCGTTGCAGGCGGAAGTCACATCGGTGATGCGAACGCCCGAGGCGATTGCGAAAACGCCTTCGGCCGTCTACGTCGTGACAAACGAGATGATCCGCCGCAGCGGCGCTCGAAACATCCCGGAAGTGCTCCGCACCGTGCCGGGCGTAAGCGTTGCGAGGATCAACGCTAGCGCTTGGGCGATCTCGATACGCGGTTTTGACGCAAGGTTCGCCAACAAACTGCTGGTGCAAATCGACGGCGTGGCCATCTACAACATGGCGCAAGGCGGCGTCTACTGGGAACGCGAATACGTCATGCTCGAGGATGTCGAGCGGATCGAGGTGATTCGCGGACCGGGAAGCACCGTCTGGGGACTCAACGCCGTGAACGGCGTCATCAATATCATCACGAAGTCCTCGAAAGACACCAAGGGCCTCTACGTCGGCGGCGGCGGTGGCAACCAACACGCGCAGTTCGGCGATTTCCACGTCGGCGGCCAAAACGGAAACCTCAACTGGCGCGTCTATGGCATGGCAATGGCCGACGCCAACGGAGGCATTCCGCTTCCAGCCGTTGCCGCCGATGGTCCCGACATGCAGCAAGGCGGTTTCCGCACCGATTGGTCTCCTTCCGACGCCGACACGATCACCATCAGCGGCGATCTGTACACAGGCACGGACAATCGGGCCGGCACCTACGTCCCTCCGGCACAGATCAGCTCGACGTTCTGCAAGACAACCACCTTCATGACGCGATGGGCGCGAACGCTCGATGAGGATACCGATTGGAGCGTGCAACTTTACTACTACAACCCTTACGCGTTGGGGTCGAATCTGGACACCATCGAGACCTTCGACGTGGATTTTCAGTATCACTTCAAACGCGAGCGCCACGACGTCGTTTGGGGATGCGGTTATCGCAATTATGAAGAACAGTGGAAAATGGTCTCCGGTCCGGTCGGCATCCGCATGTCCGAACAAATCCCAAGCTACTTCGTGCAGGACACGATCACGCTGGTCGAGGACCGATGGTTCGCCACGGTCGGATCGAAGTTCGACTATAGCAGCATCAACAACTTCGACTATCAACCGACCGGGCGGCTCGTCTGGACGCCCGACGAGAAGACGTCGATCTGGGGCGCCGTCACGCGGTCGGTATGCACCCCCGCGCTGATCGAACGGCTCATCAGAATCCCCGAGCCTGAAGACTGCCTGAGCTATGAACTCGGCGTGCGACGGCAAACGACCGAAAAGTTCTACTGGGAATTGGCCACGTTCTTCAATCGCTATCACAACCTGATCGAGTACGACCCGAACACGTATTATCCTGACAACTTGGGCCGAGGCGACACCTATGGTTACGAATTCAACGCGACCTACGACGTGACCGAAAACTGGAGATTGTCGGGCTCCTATTCGTTCCTCGTCGAAATGATCCAATATCAGCCGGGCATGACTCCCTACATTCTTCAAGGCGGCTCGCCTCGCAATCAGGCGTTTTTGCAGTCGGGATGGGATCTCAGCGAAAACGTTTCGCTCGACGTGATGTTCCGATATGTCGACGCGCTGCCGGTCGGCGTCCGATCCTATTTCTGCGGCGACGTTCGGCTCGCTTGGCGGCCGCGGCGGAATCTTGAGCTTTCGGTGGTCGGGCAGAACCTGCTCGCCGGCAAGCATTACGAATTCGTCACCGACACCTGCCCGCCCACCCAGGTCATCCCGGGCGTCTACGGCATGGCGCAATGGCGGTATTAAACCGGCCTGCCCGGGAAATCCGCCTTCGATTCGTGCGATTTCCGCCTCGGAAATTCGCTTCCCGCAGGGTATGCCTCACCTTCCCGAGCCCTCGTTCGGCCGGTAAACTGAAGGGCTATGTTTATCGATGAAGTAGAAATTCGAGTCGAGGCTGGCAAAGGGGGGGACGGCTGCGTCAGCTTCCGCCGTGAAAAATTCGTCGCGCGCGGAGGTCCCGACGGCGGAGACGGCGGAGACGGCGGGAGCATCATCCTTGTAGCCGAGGACGGCGTCGACAGCCTCGCTCCGTTGACGCAGCGCAGCCAATGGTCGGCGTCCTCCGGCCAGCCCGGCATGAGCGCGAATTGCCACGGCCGATCGGCGCAAGACCTCCTGATTCGCGTCCCGCCCGGCACGATGGTCTACGATGCCAAACACGGTTACATGCTCAAAGACCTCGCCAGGATCGGCGACCGCGCCGTCGTGGCGCAAGGCGGCAAAGGCGGAAAGGGCAACCTCCGGTTCAAGTC
>JAEWUR010000615.1 GCA_023397045.1 Planctomycetota bacterium | reverse complement strand
GCTGGGGGCTATATTTCTGCATGGACGTTTTTCCACCCGTTACGGCAAGCCGCCGCCGAAGACGGCCAACAAGCCGGCCCGGTTTCCGAGAGTGATGAACGATCCGTCACGATCGATCCGATTGGAGAACGAAACATGGCATCGAACCAAGACCATTCGGTCGCGCGGCAAACCGGTGCGCCGGCCGACTTGGACAAGCTCAGCGTCCCTGAGGTTTTCAAGCAACTTCAATGCTCGGCCGACGGCCTGGCGTCGAGCGAGGCTGAGCGCCGGCTGAGACAATACGGCCCGAACGCGCTGGCCGAAGAGAAGAAAAGCGAATGGAAGGTCTTCTTGGGCTACTTCTGGGGACCGATTCCCTGGATGATCGAGGCGGCGGCCATCATGGCGTTGGTCGTCAAGGATTTCGGCGACTTCGCGATCATCACCGCGCTTTTGGCGTTTAACGCCGTGCTTGGTTTTTGGGAAGAACACGAGGCCAGCAACGCCTTGGCGGCCTTGAAGGGCGCGTTGGCGCGAAAAGCTCGGGCGCTGCGCAACGGAAAGTGGCAGGAGATCGACTCGGCCTCGCTGGCGCCCGGCGACGTGGTGCGATTGCGCATGGGCGACGTGGTGCCGGCCGACGCCAAGCTGATCGAAGGCGAGTATCTGAGCATCGACCAGTCGGCCTTGACCGGCGAGTCGTTGCCGGTGAGCAAAAAACTCGGCGATCCGGCCTACTCGGGCTCGATCGTTAAGAAGGGCGAGATGGTGGCGGTCGTCACCGCGACCGGCGGCAACACATTTTTCGGTCGCACGGCCAACCTGGTGCAGAGCGCCGGGGCGACGTCGCATTTTCAGAAGGCCGTCATGCACATCGGCGACTTCCTGATTGTCACGGCGGTCATCCTGGCGGCGATCCTGGTGTTCGTCCAACTGTCGCGCGGCGAGGGCGTACTAAGAATTGCCGAGTTCGTCCTGATCTTGTTGGTGGCCTCGGTCCCGGTGGCCATGCCGGCGGTCCTGTCGGTCACGATGGCCCTGGGCGCGAAATTGCTGGCCACCAGCAAGGTGATCGTCTCGCGGCTGGAAGCCATCGAAGAGATGGCCGGCATGGAGATCCTCTGTTCCGACAAGACCGGAACGCTGACGCAGAACAAACTGACGCTCGGCGACATTCAGCCGTGGGAGAATGCCGAGCCGCAGGCCGTGCTGCTGGCCGGTTCGCTGGCGTCGACCGAGGCCGATAAGGATCCGATCGACATGGCGGTGCTCAGCGGGCTGAAAGATGCCAAGGCACTCGACGGTTATAAGCAAGTCAAATTCGTGCCGTTCGATCCGGTGGCCAAGCGAACCGAGGCGACGATCCAGGGCGCCGACGGCAAGACGTTTTTCGTCACCAAGGGCACGCCGCAGATCGTCTTCGGCATGGCCAAGCTCTCGGGCGACGAGTTGGACAAGGCCAACACGGTCGTCGGCGAGTTGGCCACGAAGGGCTATCGAACGCTCGGCGTCGCCCGGGCGGACGTCGAAGGAAATTGGAGGCTGTTGGGCATCCTGCCGCTTTTCGATCCGCCGCGCGTCGACTCGAAAGAGACGATCGCACGGGCCGAGGAGTTCGGCATCAGCGTCAAGATGGTCACTGGCGACAACGCGGCCATCGCGGCCGAGATTTCGGGCCAATTGGGATTGGGTACGCATATTCAGCCGGCGACCGACCTGTTTACCGGCGACGTGACCAAGGGTCAGATCCCGATGGACGTGGCCGAGAAGGTCGAGCGGGCGGAAGGTTTCGCCCAGGTGTTCCCCGAACACAAATACGCCATCGTCAAGGCGTTGCAGGAGCGAGGGCATCTGGTCGGCATGACCGGCGACGGCGTGAACGATGCCCCGGCGCTGAAGCAGGCCGACGTGGGCATCGCCGTTTCGGGTGCGACCGACGCCGCTCGGGCCGCCGCCGCGCTGATTCTGACCGACCCCGGACTTTCGGTCATCATCAAGGGCATCGCCGAGGCCCGGCGCATTTTCGCCCGAATGATGAGCTACACGCTCTACCGCATTGCGATGACGACCGACATCATGGTGTTCATTGTGCTGGCGACGATCGTCTATGGGTTCTTTCCGTTGACGCCGATCATGATTATCGCGTTGGCGTTGTTGGACGACGTGCCGATCATGACGATTGCGTTCGACAACGCCCCGGTCGCGCCGCGGCCGGTCCGCTGGGAGATGGGCCGCGTGCTGACGGTCTCGTCGATCCTCGGCGCGTTGGCGGTGGCCGAAAGCTTTGGACTCATGTACCTCGGCACGACAATCTATCATCTGGACCAGCCGCATTTGCAGACCATGATGTTCCTGCAACTTGTGGCTGGCGGGCACCTGATGTTGTTCCTCACGCGGACGCAAGGCCCGTTCTGGAAGCCGCCGTATCCGGCCGCCGCGCTTTTTTGGGCGATCATCGGCACGCAGGTTTTCGCCGTGCTGCTGTGCGGATTCGGCTGGGGCGACAAGGTTCCGGCGTTGCCGTGGAACATCATCGGATGGGTCTGGGTGTACAACATCGTCTGGATGGTGGTCCAGGACATCGTCAAGCTGATGCTGCATCATGAGATCGACCGGCGAAGCACGGGGCTGCATCCCGTGCTGGCCCGGTTGAACACGGTGCTGCATCCGCACGGCGGGTTGCATCAGCGGAAGTAGTGGAACGCACGTCCCCTCTCCCTTTGGGAGAGGGGCAAGGGGTGAGGGCTGTCAGCGCGGTTTTGGGATAGTGAAAAGCATATCTCTTGGCGAAACAATGGCCCTCACCCTAACCCTCTCCCAAAGGGAGAGGGGACTTCATAATCTAGTAGAAGGAGGCGTGCGATGAGTTATCGCGAGATGTTTCAGGTGGAGCCGGGCAGGAAGGTGAAACTCGCGGAGATCGATCCCGACTTCACCGATCACCACAAGAGCAAAGCCTCGGTGATGGAGAAGCTCGACAAATACAACAAGAGACTCCGCGAGTTGCAGTATCTTCTCTACGCCGAGAATAAGCAATCGTTGTTGATCTGCCTGCAAGCGCTCGACGCGGCGGGCAAGGATGGAACGATCAACCACGTGCTGGGCAACATGAATCCGCAAGGCACCCGAGTGCATGGATTCAAAGTGCCGTCGCACGAGGAGGCCGCCCACGACTTCCTCTGGCGCATCCATCGCCAGACGCCGGGCAAGGGCGAAGTGGTCATCTTCAACCGCTCGCATTACGAGGACGTTCTGGTCGTGCGCGTTCACGATCTGGTGCCGGAAAGGGTCTGGTCGAAGCGCTACGGACTGATCAACGATTTCGAGAAAGGGTTGATCAACAACGGGACGCGGATCATCAAGTTCTTCCTGCACATCAGTCCCGACGAGCAGCTTCGGCGGTTCAAGAAACGGATCGACGACCCGGCACGGCACTGGAAGATCAGCGAGAGCGATTATTCGGAGCGCGCGCTGTGGCCGAAGTACACCGAGGCCTATGCGGATGCCTTGGGCGAAACCAGCACGAAGCACGCGCCGTGGTACGTCATCCCGTCGAATAAGAAATGGTTCCGCAACCTGGCCGTGTCGAAGATCGTCGTCGAGACGCTTGAATCGATGGACATGAAGTTTCCCGCTCCGACGGTCAGCTTGGACGACATCAAGCGGAAATATCACGCGGCGGCCGAGGAAGGAAAAGCAGAAGAAAAATAACCTTCCACCTGATGACGTTTCGTGTAAGGAGGAAAAAAGGAAAGGGGAAAAAGGGAAAGACGATCGTTCTGGGGGCTGAGAGGACAGCGGCATTTTTCGTTTTTCATGGTCCGCGAGGCGGACCCTACGTGCGCATTTCCGTTTTTCCTTTTCCCCTTTTCCCTCCTTACACTGACGCCATGACGTTGGTCTGACGTATCGGCTGCGGGATCCGTCTATTTCTCGTCGTTGAAGTCGACCTTCGGCGCTTTGGCTGCGCCCTGTTCGGCGGCGAAATATTCGGAATCGGCGGTGAATCCGCAGAGGCCGGCGATCATCGCGGCCGGGAATTGCCGGATGCTGGTGTTGTAGGTCCGGACGGTGTCGTTATAGCGTTGGCGTTCAACTGTGATGCGGTTCTCCGTGCCCGACAACTCGTATTGCAGGTCGCGGAAGTTCTCGCTGGCCTTCAGGTCCGGATAGCGTTCGGCGACCAGCAGCAAACGGGCGATTCCCTGTTCGAGTTGGTTCGAGGCTTCGACTTTCTCGTTCGTTGTCTTGGCTGCGCCCCACTGGCTGCGCAGCTTCGTGACATCTTCCAACACGTCTTTCTCGTGTTTGGCGTAGCCTTTCACGGTGTTGACCAGATTGGGAATCAGGTCGTATCGGCGTTGCAGCACGGTTTCGACCTGCCCCCAGGCCGCGCGAACGCTTTCTTGTTCTGTCACGAGGCCGTTGTAGATGGAGACGCCGCGTGCGATCAGGACAAGCAAGAAGACGCCGATAACAACAAGGACGCCGAGTCCGATCAGCAATGCTTTTTTCATGGTTTTTCTGCCTTGGGTATTTTCTGATTTGGTTGAGATGAGAAAGCGGCGGGCAAGCCCGCCCGCTCAACGGTTGGGTTATGAACGACGATGAAGGTGACGGTCAATTGCCGCCGTCAGGCGTTCGATGCTGGTTAAATAGGATTCGCACAGTGGTTGCGGGATGGTTTCGCGCCACTTTCGCTTGCGACGCCGCAACGCGTCGATGTCTAGGATGGGTTGTGGGTCGAAATCGAGCCGTTCGGCGAGCAGCCGAATCGCGTCGACCTTGACCGAGGGCACGTCTTCTTGGAACAACCGCAGCGCCGCCCGGGCGAGCACTAAAAACCCGCCGACCGAGGCGACGATCACGCCGGCGACATCTTGTGATTCGCCGCCGGAGAGCAAATATTGCTCGCGCAGGGCGAGGAGCTTCTCTTTCAATTCGCGTTCGAGTTGCAGTCGGAGGCATTCGGGCTCGACGACCATGTCGGCCACCGGGTCCGGCCCAAAAAGCATGCGGTGCGACTGCCGGATGTCGAGCAATTCGATCGGGAAGACGTCGGCCGAGGCCTTGAGTTGTTCGGCCGTGAACAGCAGCGGCGGCCGATTGCCCAACTTGATCCACCGGGCGGTCGGCTTGACCAGGGCCGTCAGTTCGGCGATGCCCAGGGGATCGACGACTAGCAGGACGTTGTAGTTGGACGCCTCGGGGACGAAATCGCCGGCGACGGCCGACCCGTAGAGCACGGCCGACTGCAATTTGCCGGGCAGCGCCGTTTGGATTTGTTCGACCAGTTCTTCGGGAGTCATGGTATTTGCTCCTTAGGTTCTGTTGCGGAAAGGTTGCGCCGCAACCTCGGTAGGGTCCGCCTCGCGGACCATTGCGGTGTTCTTGATTTTTCATGGTCCGCGAGGCGGACCCTACGTGTTTTCCACAACAAAAACTCCTTGTCTGTTCTACCAACCGCCGCTGGCTCCGCCGCCGCCGGAGGATCCGCCGCCGAAACCACCGCCACCGCCAAAGCTGCCGCCGCCGAATCCACCACTGCCGCCCCACGTCCAACCGGGCACACCCGACCGACGAATGTCGCCGAAGTTGATGATTCCGCCAACCTGTGCTTTTCTGCCGAGGAAAAACATGATGACGGCCCAGAGGACCAGAAAGAAGAAGCCCAAACCTGTGGCCGCCCAGGCCATGAACAAGGGGAGTCCACCGAAAAACGAACCCCAAAGGATGGTGCCTACGTTCTTTCCTGCGATGCCTGCGCCGACGGCGAGAAATCCGAATGACACGAACAGCGAGAGAAAAAGCGTCATAATCAAGCGATCGACGGCCGTGGGT
>JAEWUR010000539.1 GCA_023397045.1 Planctomycetota bacterium | reverse complement strand
ATCAAGGGCAGCGCGGAAGATGCCCTTCCGGATGGAATCTCGCAATGGAACTGGAATTTCCTGCTTCCCTGGAACAATCGCCACACGGCCGACACCGGCGCGTATGACGACCCCATCACTTCCATCCGGCCGACCGTGTCGCCGGGCGGCGCGACCGACGACGATTACGCCGACATCCTCGTCGGCTACTTCAATCCGCTGTTGGACGAGAATCCCGATTGCACGTTCGCCGATGGGCTGCATTTCATGATCGTCAATGGCGCGTGGGGATCGAGCTTCCTGCCAGGCGAACCCGGCGATCCGGCCTCGGCCTCGTCGCAATGGTATCGCATCGGTTTCGACTTCGCCGGAACCGACTTCGACTCGCTGGTGCGTTTGAGCCGCGAGACGGGCGAGGTCGAGCTAGTGTCGCTGACCGCGGCCGGCGGATCGAGCTATTACCTCGACTTGAACCTGGAGGGCGGCACGGGCGACCTGTTCGGCTTCTGGAACAGCGTCAATCCGCTACCCTCCGTCCCAGAGCCCGGCGCCCTTTGCCTTGTCGTCCTTGGGCTGCTCGGCATGTCCCTCAAGAAACTCACCGATTTCCCTCGGAATTGGAATTTGCCTCGGACGACGAAATGAAGGTAAGATAGATGTATTGGGATAATGCAATGAAATACCCATCGAAAAAAACCGCGTTTACGTTGGTCGAGCTTTTGGTCGTGATCACGATCATCGGCATTTTGATCGCGCTGCTGCTGCCGGCGGTCCAGGCTGCCCGGGAGGCCGCCCGCGCGATGCAGTGCCGCAACAATATGCGGCAACTCGGACTGGCCGCGATGAATTACGTGTCCGCGTTCGAGATGTACCCTCCGAGTTCATCGCCTTACAATGTTCGCGGATCCTCGTCTGCGGTGAGTTGGATCGTTCGAGTATTGCCCCATTTGGAGCAGCAGTCGTTGTACGATCAATTCGCGCCGGCGTTCCGAAGCAGTCTGAGGGCCGGCGTGTCCAGCACCTATAGCAGCGGCATCCTCGATCCGGCGTGCCGCGATGCGTTGCGGCAGCGACTTTCGGTGCTCGAGTGCCCCTCCGACCCTTCGGTCCAAAAAACCTCGGACCAGCAGTTGCGCAACGAGTCGATGTTCGGACTGTCGGGAATCGAGATGGCCCAAACGAGCTACAAGGGCTGCAACGGCGACCCGACGCACGGCGGCAGCAGCAGTTCCTTTCAATTCAACGACAGCGGGAGCGGCGCCGTGCCCGACTGTCACGGCGTCGGACGTTGCCCCGGCATCCTTTCGCGCGAGACGTATTGGGACGGCGGCGTTCGAATCGCCGACGTGACCGACGGAACCAGCAACACGTTTTTGATCGGCGAGGACATTCCGGAGTATGACGGGGGCTCGGCCGCCTATTACGGCAACTGGGACGCCGTAAGCTGCAATCCGCCGTTGAACTACTTCCCCGAACCGCCGCGGCCGTTGGAATGGCAGGATTCGGCCGGTTTTCGTAGCCGGCATCCCGGCGGGGCGCATTTCTCAATGGCCGACGGCTCGGTCCAGTTCGTCAGCCAGAATATTGACGGCCGGCTCTACCGCGGTCTGAGTTCGAAATCGCGCGGCGAGCCCATGCAGTTGCCATAGAAACGGACGGAGCGTGATCGATGAAGTGTCGTATTAGAAATGCTTATCTGATCGAAATCGCACTGTTCGGCCTGTTGCTGACCGGTTGCGGCGGCAAGCACCCGGCCCAGGTGTCGGGAACGGTTACGATGGATGGCACGCCGCTGCCGGTCGGCACGGTTGTGTTTCATCCAACCGGTGAAGGGGCCACGGCCTACGGATCGATCGACAAAGACGGCAGCTATGCCGTTCGTTCGGGGACCGATCAGGGACTCGTTCTGGGCGAATATGTCGTCACCGTTGTGGCCACGACGGGACCGCCGCCCGACGGAAAGCTGCTCACCCCGACCCGCTACGGGAATCCGAAGACTTCCGACTTGCGTTGCGAAGTGACCGCCGGGTCCAATCGTTTCGACATCGCGCTGACAGGCAAATAGCCCCCGGCCGGCGCATTCCGAACAAATGCCGGCCTCACGTCAATGGCTGCAAGTGCCTCTGCCATCGACGGTTCGACAGTCCTCGCCGCACGGCACGTTCGCCCACCACCCCTTGCCGAGGCGACGCTTGCGGAACGCGCGTTTTCGAACAAGAATGACGCAAAACAAAACCGCCCGAGCTAAGACTGCATGGACGGCACGGACGCCGGTGCAATAGGATGAACGGGCTTTTATCGTGGCAATGAACCGACACGCTGTGTCATGGCCAGAATCGCAGGCTTTCTTCGATGACTTCGACCGCCCTCGGCACGCTCTATTGCATTCTCTCGGCCGTCTTCTACACGTTGATGGGCATCTGTCAGCGCGAACTCTCCGAGAATTGCGATCCAGTTTGGGTCAACTGCGTGCAGGCGTCGGTCAGCACCGTGGTATTCGGAGTCTATTTGACGTTCAGGTCGGTGCGAGGCCGGCCCGCCTGGCCGCCGTTGGGCATCGCGGCCATTCTGATGGCCCTCGGCGCGGTCACACAGTTGGGCGGAACATCCTATCAATGGTCGCTGGGCCAGATTGGGCTGAGCGTCGGCAATCCGCTGCAAATGGGCGTCATGCTCGCCGCCAGCGCGATCCTTGGGCTGTTGATTCTCGGTGAAAAGGTCTCGTGGCAGGCGGTCGTGGCCATCGTTCTGATCACGGTTTCCCTCTATCCATTAAGCAGCGGCGCCGAGTCGGCCAACGAGGCCATCCCGGCCACCGAGTCGACCGTCGTCGAATCGGCGTCTGGCGATGCCGGCACAATCACTCCAGCCACGCCGTCGACCGAAGACCCGGCTTCTTCCCGATGGTTCTGGGCGATGTTGGGAATTTCGGCCGCCTGCTTTTCCGGCGTGGCGTTTGCGCTGCTGACCGTGGGAATGCGGAAAACGGCCGCCGAAAGCGCCTCGCCCGAGGCGATCGTCTTTTTCATCAACTGCATGGGCATCCTCTTTCTCGGCCCTTGGGCCATCACGCGACTGGGCATCGGCGGAATGCTCGCCACGTCGCCGCGCGATTTCCTCGTCATGCTGGCGACCGGCGTGTTCAACCTGTTGGCGTTCCTTTTGATCGCCAAGGCACTGCAACTGACGACGGTCGTGCGCGTCAATGTGATCAACAATGCACTGACGACCGCGCTGACGGTGGTTGCCGGCATTCTGCTGTTCAGCGAACCTGCCCGATGGGAATTTCTCGCGGGAGTCGTGCTGACCTTGATCGGCATTGTGCTGATCAGCTACAACGCGTCATCCGAAGAGCAGCCGGAGACGCTGCTTCCCGAAATGCTCGATGGCCAG
This sequence comes from Planctomycetota bacterium, assembly GCA_023397045.1. Classification (GTDB taxonomy): domain Bacteria; phylum Planctomycetota; class Planctomycetia; order Pirellulales; family Thermoguttaceae; genus JAEWUR01. Next base: position 3,819 of record JAEWUR010000539.1, on the reverse strand, counting down.
GAGTCGATTCATGAGTGAGCACGTTTCTATCCAAGCAATCCAATTCGATCGGGACGAGATCGAGCGGCGCAAACAGCTCGTTCGCGACCTTTGGGCAGGCAAACCGCTCGACCACGTGCCGGTCTACATCAGCGTTGCAAGTCCCGCGCCACGATATTCCATTCAAGAACAGTTTTTCGACGGCGACAAGCAGTGGGAAGAATCCGTAGCGGCCTTGGCAATGACGTGGAAACACGTCCCTCAGAATGATCTGGTTCCGGCCATTCGGCCCGATGTCGGCTGCTCTTGTCTGGCCACGGCCTTTGGCGCCGAACTCTTCTGGGGTGATGATCCGAACCAGACGTGCGGCGTGAAAAACCCGCCGTTGAAGAGATTGGAGGAGGCGTTCGATCTGCCGGTGCCGCCGCCCGACGCCGGCCAGTTGGCCGAAGGAATTCGGCGTATTCGGCAATTTGCGACCTCCGGCGAAGGGCTTGTCAGCGTTTCGCTACTGGACATGGCCGGCGGTTTGAACGTCGCGTCCGATCTCCTGGGAAGCAACACGCTCTACACCTCGATGTACGAGAATCCCGAGGCGCTCGAATGCCTTTTGGGCAAGATCCAGGAACTCTTGGTCGCGACCATCGCCGTTCAGATCGACGCCGCCGGTGGAGAGGAACGGATCACGACGACCGATTTTCCCGAATATTGGTTTCCTGAAGGTCGCAAAGGCCACGTTTCCGACGACATCAGCGCGAACATTTCGCCGAACGCCTATCAGCGATTCAGCCGGCCGTTTCACGATCGCATCTTCCAACGCTACGGCGGCGGCGGATTGCATAATTGCGGTCCCAATCCCTGTCTGGAAGGCTATCTGACCCATAGCCCGGCCATCGGAGCGATCGATCTGAGCTATCGGTTCAGCAAGGTCGACCTGCCGCGGATGAAGAAGTCGTTGAGGAAGAAGGCTCTCGTCTATCTCGGCGACTTTCCGGCCGACCCGCAAGAGGCAATCAACGCGTATCGCGAAATCATGGAACTGATGACGCCCGACGTGATCGTCGTGCCGCACCTGACCGTTTCCGTATCCTCCGATCCCGCGGCGGTGTATCGTCAAATGAGACGGATCGCCGACGAATATGCCAAACGGATGGACTGGGGGTGGGATGAACGTCAATGAATTTCACGACGCGTTTCCGACGCCGCCGCGAGGGATCGCTCCGATTTCGATCAACACAGATTGAGACTGCCGCATTGCCATCTTCGCCGTCATTCCCTGAAAAATGTATTAGTATTTCTCGTAATTTAACTTTTTTGGAAACTTCGCGATGCAACTTAACCGATTGACCGTTCTTTCCGACGCGGATATTCAGAAGATCCACGAGGCGACCCTCGACATCCTCGCCTCGGCCGGCGTCAAAATTCTTTACCCGCCGATGCTCCAGTTTCTCAAGGAGCAAGGTCTGGAAACGGACGAAGCGAATCAGGTCGTGCGTTTCAGTCGCGCGGCCATCGACGACGCCGTGGCGGCGACGCCAAAGACGTTCGAGGTGTTCGATCGCGAGGGCAAACCGGCTTTTGTTCTTGGCGATCGGAAGCCGAAAATCGCGGCCGGGCACAATGCGGTCTTCTGGCTCGATTCCGAAACCGGTCAAACGCGGCCATCGACCGTGGCCGACGTCGAGCAATTCGCCCGACTGTGCCAGCAACTCGAGTGCATCGACATGATCGGCATTCCGGTGATGCCGCAAGACGTGCCGAATCCCAAGGCGACGCTGCCGTGCGCCGTTCGCGCGGTCATCGAGAACAGCACGAAGCCGATCTACTTCTCGACCGACAATTGCAGGGCCAACCGGGCGTGCATCGATCTGGTGGGCGCAGCGTACCAAGGCGATTTGCAGAACGAAGCCTACGGCATCACGCAGCTGTCGCCGACCAGCCCGCTCTACTGGGAACACGGCGTCTGCGAGGCCATCATGGACTCGACGCCGACCGGCGTGCCGATCGCGATTCTGCCGGAGCCGATCGCGGGATTCACCGCGCCGTTCACGCTGGCCGGTTTGGTCACGATGAACAACGCCGAGTGCCTGTCCGGTCTTGTAATGATCCAGCTTCTGCGACGCGGAACCAAGTTCCTCTATGCGAATTCGTGGACGACGTTTGACATGCGGGCGGCCGCTGCATTGGTCGGTTCGACCGAGACGACGCTCTGCCGCATCGCCGGTGCGCAGATGGCCCACTTCTACGGCGTGCCGTGCCATACGACGGCCCCCAACTCGGACAACCACTCGCATGATGAGCAGAATGCGTGGGAGAAAACGCTCAGCCAATTCTGCGCGATCGCGGCGGGCAACGATCTGATCGTCAACTGCGGCATGTTCGCCACCGGAATGACCTGCAGCCACGAGCAACTGCTGATGGACGAGGAGATTTCGGCGATGGCCTTGCGGATGTTCAACGGCATCGAAGTCAGCGACGACACGATCGCCGCCGACCTGATCAAACAGATCGGACCTCGCGGCGAGGGTTATTTGATGGCCGATCACACGCTGCGCTGGCTGCGGTCGAAGGAATACGTCCAGCCGCGTCTGGCGGTTCGCGGGAATCGCGCGACCTGGGAATCGCAAGGCGCGAAGGACACGTATCAACTGGCACGCGAGCGAGTCCGCCGACTTGGGCAGCATGAAGTCGCCGCGTTACCGCCCGACCGAAAGGCCAAGCTCGACGAGATCATCGCCTCGTTCTGAGTGGCGGATTTCATCGAAAATCCCTCGATTTGACGGGCGCCAAGGTCAGACGGCCGGCCAGGTCCTCCACGCGACGAACGACGACATGGATGACCGAGTCTTTCGTTTGGACGTGGCCGTGGACGATCCAGACGTTGGAATGCCGTGCAATCCGGCGAAATCGTTCCCACGTTTTATGGTGTACGACGAGGTTGGCTGCGCCGGTTTCGTCCTCGATCGTGACAAACGTGATTCCCTTGGCGGTGCCGGGACGCTGGCGCAAGAGGACCAGTCCGGCCACCTTGACCTTCGCACCATCCGGGAGCCGCGAAAGGTCGTCCGCTGAAACAACGCCCAGCGACGCGAGCTTGTCGCGGTAAAACGCCAACGGATGCGACCGCAGCGACAAGCCCGTCGTGCGATAATCGGCATAGACCTCCTCCTCGGCGTTCATCGGCGGCAGGTTGACGGCCACCTCGTCTTCCAATTCGAGGGTGTCGAAGAGCGTTCGCTGTCGCGGCCTCCGTTCGGTCGTCATGGCGTTCCAGAGCGCCTCGCGACGGGCGTGGTTCAGGCTGCCGAACGCATCGGCGTCGGCAAGGGCCGTCATCTGGCCTTGGCCGAGTTGCGTTCGCCGACGAAAATCGTCGATCGACAAAAACGACCCCGACGCCCTCGCAACTGCAATCGCGTCGGCCGACGCTTCGTGCAGCCCGACGATCATGCGGAAGCCGAGTCGGACGGCGCTTTCTTCGATGGTGCAGTCCCACGCGCTATGGTTGACATCCACCGCGCGAACCTCGACGTGATGTTGGCGCGCGTTTCGGACGAGCTGCGCCGGAGCATAAAAACCCATCGGCTGGCTGTTGATGATGGCCGCCGTGAACTCGGCCGGGTAGTAATGCTTCAGCCATGCCGAGACGTAGACCAGCAGCGCGAAACTCGCGGCATGCGACTCCGGAAAGCCGTATTCGCCAAAGCCGCGGATCTGTTGAAACACTTGTTCGGCAAACTCGCCTTCCAGCCCATAGTTCTTCATCCCGTCCAACAATTTTTGGCGGAACCGATCGATTACGCCTGGCCGTCGCCATGCGCCCATCGCACGGCGAAGTTG
>JAEWUR010000508.1 GCA_023397045.1 Planctomycetota bacterium | reverse complement strand
TTTTGGAACCGTCCAATCGGCCACCCGCCACAACGAACCAAAAGAACCATTTTACAGATTTTGTCCCTCTTGGGAATGCCGCCTTTGAACCCGTTGGGAACGTTGCGCGGCATCGGCGAAGGTTTTTGGTGGAGCGATCGGGCGGTCGGGCGTTGTTGGCCGGGGGCGGCACCCGTTGGGGTGTGCAAGAAAGCTTGCGTGGCAGGTCGCGTAAGTATTGATGTGGCATTAGTTTGCGCGACGTTGTGCTTCTTCGTGCGGAAGGTGTTTTTCGAGGGGCGCGGCATAATCTGCGTGATCGCTGCAATTCCCCTACTGTTAGGGACAAACAGGTCTTGCCCTCTGTCTGGAGGGTAGCGAAATGAGTCTCGCCACATTAAAATGATTGAGAAGAGCGTAAGACGGGCGTTTGCTTGGGATTGCGGCACGGAGGGCGTCATTCCGGCTCCCGGCTTGGACAGTCTGGCGGCGGCATCGGCGAGGCTTGCGAGTTGGTCGCCCCCACAATTTTGTTGTTTTCTTTTCGGTGTCCGGCTATTGTGAAGTTTGGCGGTTGAGTTCTGACGCATCGGGAGCCGAATTCGATGTCTGACGTGTCGTTACCGAGAACGACGCTACGCAAAGCGGAACCTCTGGTTTCTCGGCTTCGTCCACGGGCGTTGGCACGCGCGACACCGCTGGCCGAGGCGGTCCCGATCTTCACGGAATTCGGCGAATCGGCCGCCGTGGCGAACCAGTTTCTCGAACCGATCATCATCAACGTCAATCCGGTGCGCTCGGTCACGCCCGCTGCTCCGTTCTTGGGCGGATTTTTCTTGGCCCGATCGCATTTCTTCGCCGCCTTGACCGAGATGTTCGTGCAAGAAGCGCCGGCCTGGGGCATCAGCATGTTGGTGCATATGGTGACGCTCGTCGGCATGGCGATGGTGACCGTGCCCGACCCGGTGACGTACAAGACGCAGCAGTTGCTTGCGACGCCGCCGGAAGAAGAGAAGATTGAAGAGATCAAGCCGGTCGATAGCGAGCAGCCGCAGACGTTGGATGAGGATGCGACGCTCGGCGCGGCGGCATTTGAATCGTCGATCGAGCGTGAGACGATGGACGTTCAGCCGACGGACGAATTGGATGCGGCGCCTGCGATGGTGGATCTTTCGGACTATGGTTTGGAGCACGTTCCGAAGAGCGAATTGTTGACGATGATGGGGGCCTACGGCGGCGTGGGGCTTGCCGCGCGCAGCACGAACCGCGAGGCGCAGTTGGTGATGCGCGAAGGCGGCACGGTTTCGAGCGAGAAGGCCGTCTCGACGGCGTTGCGATGGATGGCGAACCATCAACTGCACGACGGTAGTTGGAGTTTTGATCACGGGCGCAGCCCGAACTGCCGCGGACAATGCCGGAACCCCGGCTCGCTGGGCGATGCGAAGAATGCGGCGACAGGTCTGGCGTTGCTGCCTTTCCTCGGCAGCGGACAGACGCACATGGAGGGGAAATACCGCACGACGATCCGCAAGGGGTTGGCTTATCTGGTCGATAATATGAGCGTCGGTTCGCACGGCGGTTCGTTCTTTGAAGACGGGAGCAATATGTATGCTCACGGGCTGGCGTCGATCGCGCTGTGTGAAGCCTATGGCATGACGAACGACGAGTGGCTGAAGGAACCGTCGCAGAAGGCGATCGATTTCATTTGTTTCGCCCAGGATGAGAAGGGCGGCGGTTGGCGCTACAAGCCGCACGAACCGGGCGACACGTCGATCGTCGGTTGGCAGTTGATGGCGTTGAAGAGCGGTTACATGTCGGGCTTGGTCGTTCCGCCGCTGACGATCCATCGCGCATCGCTGTTCCTCGACAGCGTCGAGAGCGAAGACGGCGTGACCTACGGCTATGTCGATAAGAAGACGGGCGAAGCCACGACGGCAATCGGCATTCTCTGCCGGATGTATCTGGGCTGGAAGAAGACGAACGAGAATCTGCAAAGCGGCGTGGATTATTTGAGCCGTCACGGCCCGTCGGGCGCGAATATGTACTACAACTATTACGCCACCCAGGTGATGCGGCATTGGGAGGGCGAGGAATGGTTGAATTGGAACAGCCAGATGCGAGACCAGTTGGTCCATGCCCAGGCGAAGCAGGGGCATGAGGACGGAAGTTGGTTCAGCGGCACCGGCGATTCCGGTTCCGGCAGCGGCGGTCGTCTCTATTGCACGGCCATGGCGACGATGATCCTCGAGGTCTATTATCGCCATCTCCCGCTGTATCGTTCGCAGAGCGTCGACCAGGATTTCCCTGAGTAGTCTCGGGTTGACGGGACTTTCTTCGGCGCGCGTGCGCCAAATCTTGTCAAGATGAGATTGGCGATTTTTTCGCCGGGCAAGCCTGCGCGGTTTGCGAAATTGCCGTTTGACGTCGAGCGAAAAATCGCTCTTTTCGCAAATCGCGTGACGCGCGTATAATGGCGGCCGTTCCGCTGATCCGTTCCGGTATCATTCGATATCAAGGAGGCATCGAAGTGCTGACCGTTCGACCCAAAGTCGCAGAGTTGACCTTTCAACTTTTTGGGCGTCCGCTGCACCCCGAGCTGTTTCAGGTCTTCGAGACCTGCACGATCGAACGGGAGACCTATTCGGTCAAGATCGACATCACCGGCGCCGGCCACGTGGTGACGTGGCGTTACGCCGGACTGACGTTGACCGAGGTGGCGACCTCGGCACAGCATCCGCTGCCGAAGATGCGACGGTTGATGGCCTACGGATTGCGAGGCCAGCGGACCGACCGCATGGAATGCCGAGGCGGGGTATGCTATCAGATGGGCTTCCAGTTGGAGCCGACCGATCCCGAGGTCTTCTGGACTTTCCAACAAGAGCTGGCGACGCAAGGACGCCAACACGGCTTGCTCCACCATTTCAATTCGAGCGGGCGGATCGCGATGGGGGCGCTAAGCTACGTCAATTTCGAAGCCCGAAACCGGAGCCTGTTGGTTCAGGCGTTCCACACGTTTCCGGACGACTACGCCGTCGTGAAAAGCCAGTCGATCTTCCAGTTGCCGTAGACGCGCGGGGCCTGCCGGTGATCGGTTTCTCGCTCGGACCGATGGGCTAATGCACTGCGGCAAGAATACGGGACCATTACGTTAAGCGTCCTTTGTGTGCCACTGGCTCTGCCAGTGCCGAGGTGCGGGCAAAACCGGGCACTGGCAGAGCCAGTGGCACGCTAAGAAAAGGTTACATCTAGGTAACGCACCGCGTCAGGGCGTTCGGCTGGTGATCTCGACGAGATGGTAGCCGAATTGGGTCTGGATTGGGCCGTGGACGACGCCGACTTCGTTCTTGAAGACCACTTGGTCGAACTCGGGCACCATTTCGCCGGGGCCGAACTCGCCCAGGTCGCCGCCGTGTTCGCCGGAGGGGCATTGCGAATGTTCGCGGGCCATGTCGGCGAAATCGGCGCCGCCGAGGATTTTCGCCTTGATCTTCTCGCAGGCTTCTTTCGACTCGACCAGGATGTGTCGCGCGGAAGCTTTGGCCATGATCGTTTCCTTTCTGAGGGTTTAACGGCCGTGGAATGCGCGGGCAACCGATCGGTTTGACGGCCGCGGCGCGGGTCGGAACGTTGGCCGTAGGATAGCCGATTCCCCCGATTGCGGCAAGATGGCGGCCCGCCGCCCGTTTGGGCCGGGTTTGAAGGCGGGCCGGTGCTTGATTTCTTTGGTCAGGCGCGGCATAATGATAACGTTTTCATTGCCCGTCATTCGAGCATCCCGCCAGAGGAGGTCGTCGCCATGTCCCGATCCCGACAAACGTTGTTTACCGCGTTGCTTGGCCTCGTTGTCGTCGTCGCCGCGCCCGATGCGGTTTTCGCGCAAGAGGATATGGAATCGGCGACGCCGAACGATACCGTGACGCTGACGGTGTCCGACCGGCCGCTGCATCAGATGCGGAGCGGCGTCGGCGCCTCGTGGCATTCGATTCTCTATCCGACCGCCGGTCACGGCGGAAGCGCGTTTGGCGGAACGCCGCCAATCTTGCCGCGGCACGAAAAACTCTGGACCTCGATCGAGCAACATGCCGACTGGCTCGCCCTGAAGTTCATTCGCCTTGAGATGGATTGGCGTCAATTCG
>JAEWUR010000479.1 GCA_023397045.1 Planctomycetota bacterium | reverse complement strand
ATCATCACCCGAAACAGAAACTCGTCGCCCTGGATCGCCAACGCCATCGGTGTCTGCGCGATGCGGCTTGGAAATACCAAACAGGCGGCAAGCGTGTTCCAAGGGCTTGTTGGACGTCTTGGCGTGATGCTCAAGCCGGACGCCCCCCTGGTGTTCAAAACCAATTTCGCCACGGCGTTGTTGGCCTCGAACAACATCGCGGGGTGCTTGAGCGTGTTGCAGGAAATCGCTCAGGAGGATAATCCGACCGTAAAACAGCTTCGTTCCGCCATCCAACAATGGAAACAAAACCTATCCTTCTGGCAGAAACTCAAGTGGTATACGGGCGATATTCCGGAAAAACCAGTGCCTTTGGATTTCCCCCTCGGCGAACTTGAGTAAAATGGTATGGTTCAGTACATGGACAACTGCCCCGCCGAGAGAGTTGCACGAATGTAGAGAGGGATACCGTGGTTGTTGGTATGGTGGAACCTCAAGGGACCGCACTGCTTCTGTTCATGGTCGGTCTACTGATCGCGTGCAGTGTGCTCCTTAGTCGACACATTGATCGGCTGGGAGTGCCCATTGTTCTGCTGTTCCTTGTTCTTGGCATGCTCGGCGGATCGGAGGGGATAGGCGGAATCGCATTCGCCGACTACGGCGCCGCCGTGCGCGTGGGGACCATCTATCTTGTGTTGATTCTGCTGGACGGCGGGCTGAATGCCCCGTGGGGAGCGGTGCGACGCATCATCGTCCCGGCCGGGGTGCTTGCAACGTTCGGCGTGGCTCTCACGGCCGCATTGATTGCCGTTTTCGGCCGATGGCTCGGCCTTTCATGGACGGAAGCCCTATTGCTTGGGGCCGTCGTCTCCTCCACCGACGCGGCGGCCGTGCTGGCGGTACTGCGGGGCGGACGATTGAGCCTCCAACCTCGTGTCGGCACGACTCTCGAGGTCGAGTCCTGCATCAACGATCCAATGGCCGTCATTCTCACGGTCACCATGATCGAGGTTGCCACGTCATCCGACGCCTTGCGATGGACCTTGTTGCTGAGCGTCCCGCTTCAACTGGTCGTTGGTGCGGTCGTGGGCGTCTTGTTGGGATATGTTGGGCTTCGCCTCATCCGCGGAGTTCGCCTGCCGACGGTGGGTCTATATCCGGCACTCATGCTGGCCTTGGCGTTCCTGTCTTTTGGTGTTGCAACGATGCTCGACGGCAGCGGATTCATGAGCGTCTACTTCACCGCGCTGGTGCTGGGCAATTCGCCCCTGCCGTACAAAAGCGGACTGTTCAAGGTCCATGAATCCCTGGCATGGCTGAGCCAGATCGCCCTGTTTCTGATGCTGGGCCTATTGGTGTTCCCCTCGCAGTTGTTGCCGGTGGCGGGCATCGGCTTGACCGTGGCCTTGTTTCTGGCTTTCGTCGCACGCCCGATTGCGGTGCTGCTCTGCCTCCTGCCGCTTCGTTTTCCAGCCAGAGAGATTGGATACATCGGCTGGATTGGATTGCGCGGCGCGGTGCCCATCATTCTGGGCGCCTTTCCCGTGCTCGCCCAGGTACCCGGCGCCGAGCGGGTGTTCAACATCGTCTTCTTCATCGTGGTCGTCAGCACAATCCTGCCAGGCGCGACAATCCGGCAAGTGACTCGCTGGCTTGGACTTGCGGTGCCGGAGAAGCCAGTCCCTGACGCGGTCCTAGAGATCAATTCGATTCATCCCTTGAACGCTGAAATCATCTCCTTCTTGATCGACCCAGCCGCTTCCGTCTGTAGCGCGTCCCTATCCCAAATCCATCTCCCCGACGATGCCGCCGTGACGTTGATTGTGCGAGGCAGCAAGTTGGTTGCGCCGCGAGGTCCAACGATCTTAATGCCGGGCGATCATGTCTACGTCTTCTGCCGACCCGCTGACCGACGATATGTCGAGCTGTTGTTCGGTCGACCGGAAAGCAGTTGAGCGGGCAATCCGTGGGCTTTTTGAGTTGGTCTGGTCAGACGCCGGGTAGCCCTCACCCTCGCCCAAAAACCATTGAAATAGTCGCAAGTCTTTTTGCAGCAAATTGTTACCGAGTGAATGGGTGCGGAGAGGCGTTAACGCCTCTTTCTGGCGAAGCCAGTATAGGCCCGGCGTAAATTTGAAGTCGGCAAAGCCCAATTCCACTGTCTGGCTGCGGAGTCGGTACAGGCCCTTGGCCTCCGCCGTGGCCATCCGTGCCCGATGGGGATCGCTGGTACTGACCACGATTTTCTCGCGTTTTCGGCGCCTTTTCGGGTCTTGTCGGTTGTTGACCGCGTGCAATTCGATCAAGCGTTCGCGGGCAAGCAAGTAACGTCGCCGTTGCCCTTCACGCGTGTCGGGATTCTTCGCCATCCATGCCGGCACACCGGGCGGCGGTTGATTAACCGCGTCGGCCTGACAGGCATTTTCCAACTCCGACAGACGTTGCTCGATGGTCGCCTCATTCACCAGACGATGCCGCGAGGCGTTGGCGGCCACCGAGGTGCCGTCCAACGACATGCGCTCGGCTCGCGTTACGCCCCGTTGTCGAGCGAGTTGAAGCACCGTGGCATTCCATTGTTCGAGCAAGGGTGCGACACGGTCGGCGAAGTTGTACCAACACGTGCGCGACGGCCGAATCCCGAAGCCGGCCCATTGGAGCACAATGTTTTCTTGAGTGTCGCGGAACCATTGGCTGGGCTGAGGCCGGCCCGCATGGATTTCAATGAGAACCACGGCCAACATCAAATCGGGGCGTATCGGCGGTACGCCGACGCCGAGATAGAGGTTGAACAGGGGCGTCAAATCGAGTTGTTTCATCGCTTCCACCACCGCACGCGCCGGATGCTCCGCCGACACTTGTTGATTTCGGATTTGCCATTCGTCCGACCGTTCATTCCAGGGCGGCTCAGCGAATGGAGCCTTGGCCCTCTTGCGAAGCCGCTTCGTGCAGCCTACCATCGGTTAGCCTCCTCGCATTTGGGAGCAGACCTTTGTTTGGACACAACTAGTCTGCGCAAATCCCCCAAATGCCGGGAGGTCAATTATTTCGCTACTATGCCTCCATTACCCAAAAAACTGGACTGCCTCTAAACGCCGGGTCTAATACCGCCTGCGGCGGAAAGCCCGATGAATCGGGCTGCGTAACCTCCTGGCATCGGTATGTTTGCGAATATTTGAGCGGCATTGATCGCCCCCCCCTCCGGGATGGCTATGGGACGGCTAATCGTTTTGACCTCGCCCTCTGGGGTAGCGTTCATCTGAGATTGCGGATCTTCACGGTCAAGCCTACCTAGAGGGCAGTTGTAAGCTATGGTTTACGGGAATATCTCTAGGCTGGCACCCCCCCGGGTCGTCGCCGAGGATTGCTGCAAACCTGGAAACGAGTGAATTGTCATGGCCAAACTAGCGACGCCGCTTCGGTCGGCCGACCCGAAGGAAAGCAACTACGAAGAACTGAAGCAACGCATCCACAGCAAACTGGTCGACAAGCTCGACTTGTCGAAGGTCGGCGAGTTGGAAGGCGACACGCTGCGGCGCGAGATTCGGCTCGTCATCGAGCATCTCTGCGACTCCGAAGACACCCTGCTGAACCGAAACGAGCGCGAACGGCTCATTAGCGAAGTTCTCGACGAGACGTTCGGCCTCGGCCCCCTGGAAATGCTGCTGAAAGACCCGACGATCAGCGATATCTTGATCAACGGTCCGAAGAACATCTATTGCGAGCGCCGCGGGAAGATGGAAAAGACCAACGTGGTCTTCCGCGACAACAAGCACCTGATGCAGATCATCGACCGGATCATTTCGAGGGTGGGGCGGCGCGTCGACGAGACCTGTCCGATGGTCGACGCCCGCATGTTGGACGGTTCGCGATTCAATGCCATCATTCCGCCGCTGGCGCTCGACGGCGCGTGCGTTTCGATCCGGCGTTTCGGGTCGAACCCGTTGAAACTCGAAGACCTGTTGAACTTCCGAGCATTTACGCCCGAGATGGTCATGCTGCTCGAAGGAGCGATCAAGGCGCGGCTGAACATCGTGATTTCCGGCGGCACGGGCTCTGGAAAAACGACGCTGCTAAACACGCTTTCGAGCTTCATTCCGAACACCGACCGAATCGTGACGATCGAAGACGCGGCCGAATTGCAGTTGCAGCAAGACCACGTCGTCCGGCTTGAAACCCGTCCGGCGAACATCGAAGGCAAAGGCGCCATCAGCGCGACCGACCTCGTGAAAAACGCGCTGCGTATGCGTCCCGAACGAATCATCATCGGCGAATGCCGCGGTTCGGAAGCGCTCGACATGCTGCAAGCCATGAACACCGGCCACGAGGGATCGATGACCACGCTCCACGCGAATACGCCGCGCGACGCGTTGGCCCGCTTGGAGACGATGATCATGATGGCCGGCTTCGAATTGCCCTTGAAGGCCATGCGGACGCAAATCGCCAGCGCGATCGACCTGGTCGTGCAGGCCAGCCGATTGCCCGGCGGAGCCCGAAAAGTCACGGCCATCACCGAGATCGTCGGCATGGAGCAGGACACGGTCGTCATGCAAGACATCTACCGTTACGACAAGGACGGCGTCGATGAGAACGGCCGCACCTATGGCAAGTTCATCGCCTCGGGCATCCGCCCGTCGTTCATGTCGCGACTCGAAGCGGCCGGCATCCGGCTGCCGTCGAGTGCCTTCCGCGAACGGATCATGATGGAGGACTAAGCGTTGAGCCTGTTGTCGATCGCCATCATCGTGTGCGTCGGAGTCGCCGCCATCGTCGGCGGACTGTCGCTGTTGCTGCGCGACAAACCGTCGAGCAAACTTGAAGACCGTCTGAACATCTTGACCGGCGCCGGCGGCGCGACGGGCAAGGACGGACAAGACAAACAAAGCCTGATTCTCGCCCAACCGCTCGACGACACCGCGGGCATGATCGGCGAGTTCATGCAACGATTCGGCAACTTCGGCATCCTGTTCGAGCAGGCCGACGTCAACATGAACATGACGAAGTTTGCCGCGATCTCGCTGGGACTTGGCGGTTTCGGCGTGTTGATTGGAATGGTCGTCGGCATTCATCCGGCACTGATTCCCGTGGCGGGGATCCTGCTCAGCATGCTCCCGTTGGGATGGCTGCTGTTCCGCCGTTCGCGAAGGCTGAAAAACTTCGCGGCACAACTGCCCGACGCCTTGGAGATGCTTGCCCGATCGCTCCGTTCGGGCCAAAGCTTGGGGTTTGGTTTCAACATGGTGGCCAACGAGATGCCGGCGCCGATCAGCAAGGAGTTTGGTCGCGTATTCGAGGAGCAGAACCTGGGTATTCCGGTCGACGAGAGCCTTAACGACCTGACCGGACGGATCCCGAATCTCGATTTGAAGTTTTTCGTCACGGCCGTGGTCCTTCAGCGTCAAACCGGCGGTGATC
>JAEWUR010000425.1 GCA_023397045.1 Planctomycetota bacterium | reverse complement strand
AGTAGGTGATGCCAGCAGCACCACCTATGCTGGCGAGATCAGCGGCACAAACGGACAACTTGTGAAACAAGGCAACGGTACATTGACCCTTTCCGGAACAAACGCCTATTCCGGCGGCACGACAATCAATGCGGGCAGGGTTAAGATCTCCGGCGCGAACAATCGGTTGCCGATCGGCACTTCGGTTATATTGGCCAATACGCTCGGTGCTTCTCTTGATATCAACAACCTAGAACAGACGATAGGTTCTCTAAGCGGCGGCGGCTCGACGGGGGGGAACGTCATGCTCGGTTCAGGCACTCTGACGATAGGTGATGCCAGCAGCACCACCTATGCTGGCGAGATCAGCGGCACAAACGGACAACTTGTGAAACAAGGTGATGGTACGCTGACTCTCACGGGTGCTAACACCTATACAGGTGGCACACTGATTGGTTCTGGGACGTTGCACGCAGTTACTCCGGACGTTCTGCCAGGCTATGATGTTGCAGGCAAGGTAACGGTTGCCAGTGGTGCAGTTTTGGTGATCAACGGTTGGGCTGATGCAGATATCGATACCCTCCGAAGTTGCGTCAACTTCAACACTGGCTCCACTTTGGGATTTGTAACTACTGACGGAAGCTTCCGATACGCCAGCAATATGAGCGGAAGCTTCGGCATTCAGAAGCTTGGGATGAACACGCTTACCCTTTCCGGCACCAACACGTACACTGGCGCCACGACAATCGATGATGGGGCATTAGCCTTAAGCACGGGAACGATCAACTCTAGTAGCAGCGTGATACTAAATGTTGGCGGTACGCTCCTGCAGAATAACCAAACGACCCCGTTGGATCGCACTATCATTTTCAACGGAGGAACATTTGGTGGTACGGGATCGTATACAGGCAGTCTGAATGTCGGCAACGGCCGGTTATCGCCCGGCGATAGCACCATTGCCTCGCAAACCATTAGCGATGGCGTGGCCCTTGGCCCCGATAGTGTTCTGGAATTCGATTTCCCCACGTCTGGCAACATGTGCGACATGATTCAGCTTGGCGGCGTGCTGACCCTTGACGGTACGATCAACATCAATTGTGGCGGCGTTTTGCCGGCAGGCAGCTACACCATCTTTTCTGGATTTTCGAGTTGTGCGGACAATGGGTTGTTGTTTGGCAACGTGCCTGCTGGTCACACCTATTCGTATTACATCGATGGTGTCGCGCATACCGTGGTTGTCACAGCAGCCCCAGAACCGGGTACAATCGTCCTCCTGTTGTTGGCCGGAGCGGGCGTTTTTGGATACTCCTGGCGGAGCCGGTTCTCACGGACAATCGATGAACATCGCGATTTCTGGACACAAGGAATGCATGAGGCTGAAGCATGGACTTCACGCTGCCAAATCACAGTTGGAGACTATCTCTGATGTTCGCCCGAACGATGCTTCTGGTGGCTATATTGCTTACGGTTGCTTCGACATCCCAAGCGATCCAGCCAATTCACATCGGCTCACGTCGAGAGCTGTTCGTGGATCGTTTCTTGATAGAGACGATGAGCAACACCACTTTGCAACTCCATACGCCAATACCTGCTGAGGTGGTGCTCGAAAGGGAGCGGCCTTGGGAAGGCATCTCTGCCTTCGGGTACATGACGGTGCTGAAGGACGGAGATGCATACCGGATGTATTATCGCTCCTATCCTAGCGGAGAGGAGGCCGATGGCAGTGCCAATGAATTGACGTGTTATGCAGAGTCCTCTGATGGCATACAATGGAACAAGCCGGAGTTAGGGCTCTTTGAATTCAATGGTTCCACCAAGAATAATATCGTGCTCGCCAATGCTGCACCGTATACCCACAATTTCTCGCCGTTTATTGATACTCGGCCGGCAGTGCCGTCTGAGGAACGCTTCAAGGCGATAGGCGGCATCTCGCCTGGCGGATTGGCGGCATTTGCTTCTCCCGATGGAGTACACTGGACGAAGCTTCGTGACGAGCCAGTGATTAAGATCGCACAGCGTGGACTCGACTCGCAGAATGTAGCGTTTTGGTCAGAGACGGAAAAGTGCTACGTCTGCTATCTTCGTACCATTCCGGAGGACATGCGGGCCATTGCGCGCGTCACCTCGAATGATTTTGTTCACTGGTCGAATCCCGTACAAATGCAATTTGACGATAGGGGCGCAAAGCCGCTGGAGCATTTGTACACCAACCAGACTCAAGCCTACTTTCGCGCCCCGCACATCTATATCGCTACGCCGGCACGTTTCATGGAAGGACGTCGAATCCTGAACGATGACCAAGTAAAGGAACTGGGGATCGATGAAACCTGCAAATGGCTGAAAGATGATTGTTCCGATACCGTGCTTATGACCAGTCGTGGAGGAAATCGTTATGACCGAACCTTCATGGAAGCATGGATAAGGCCCGGACTGGGTTCGCAGAACTGGGTATCACGTTCCAATTATGCGGCATTGGGGATCGTACCAACCGGCGAAACCGAGATGTCGATCTACGTTAGCCGACACAACGGCCAAAAATCCGCTCATGTTCTCCGATATACCCTCCGGACAGACGGATTTGCATCCATTCATGCTCCTTATCAAGCCGGCGAGATATTAACTCGACCAATCGTTTTTTCGGGCAATGCTTTGGAGATCAATTACTCGACGAGCGCTGCCGGATCAGTACTTGTCGAGATTCAAAACGAGGCTGGGGAACCGATTTCCGGCTTCACTCTGGGCGATTGTGTGGAAATCATAGGCGACGAAATCGGGCGCACCATTGCGTGGAAGTCCGGAAGCGACATGAGTGCGTTGGCCGGCCGGCCTGTCCGATTGCGATTCGTGATGAAAGAAGCCGATTTGTACTCGATGCGATTTACCCCGAAAAAAATTGAACAGTTGCGATAGCGTGGCAGGAGATCGACAGGTCTCCAAAATGTATCATCCTGAAGACATGAGGCCGGAGGAGGTTGCTGAGCGCGAGCGTGAAAAGGACGGCGTTTTCTGGCGGGAGGACGACCGCAGTAACGGGTATTTTCGGGCACACGCCAACTTGGGCGCATTCGGGTGCGCCACTCGTCGCGTCATTGAACGCGGAGTCGTATTGGGACACAGGAGTGGGCGTCGCGTTTGCGGTCGGGCGATGCGGTCGACGGCGTTGTGGTCGGCCGGCAATGCTAAGCTTGGGCCGCTGCCGACACGGCGATCCCACGCGACGAAGGTCGCGAACAAGACCAGGAAAGCAGCACGCCACCGACGAACGGTGGACACGGCAACTGAAACTCAACCACACGTCGCCGACCGCCTAACAACAGCGCAGCAGGAGCGTCCCAGTGATTACGGGAGGCTGTTTGTGGCCTCGTGTCTACGCCGCACGTCGCTCGTAGTGCTTCAACAAACCACCTAACGATTCATGACAGACAATCTCATTGAGATTAAGGTCCTCAATCGGCGCGGGCGTTGGAAGGTCGGACATGATCGGCACATTACCAAGTCCCCTGTGAGGCCGTTCGTAGTGATAATGATGTAGCCACGTTTTCAAAATATACCGCAGATGTTCTTCACCAAAAACTATGAAGTGGTTTAGACACTCGGATTTTACACGGGAAACCCACGACTCCGCGTAGGAATTCAAATCCGGAGCCCGCGCCGGAATAGGCCTAAACTCGATGCCGTCGAGTTCGAGGATCGAACAGAACTGCTTCGTGAACTTTGCATCACGATCACGGATGATATGCGTCGGTTGATACTCGGGCAATTCATCCGCAAAGACCATGCTCATGTTCCGGGCCACCTGCGCCATCCACGTGCCGTCGGGATTGGGCGTCATGCCGGCGATGTGGACCTTGCGCGTATATAGATGAATGAAGAAGAACGCGAAATAGGGGACCGGCCCACGCTTCGCCCACACGGTTTTCGTGAAGAAATCGGTGGCCCAGAGCGTCTTGATGTGCATTTGAATGAAGTCGTGCCAGGTGCCGCGTCCACGTTTCGGACCGGGATCGAAACCATTCTCCTGCAAGACACGGCAGACGGTCGCGCGAGACATGTTGAAGATGCGGAGCTTCTTCAACTCGCCGATGATGCGGCGGTAACCCCAGCCCGTGGCTTTGGCTATCTGTAAACGTCCCGCGGAACACGTAGGCGTGAGAGGTGATAGGCGGAGGAGGCGGAGGAACGTGGCGAGCCGGTCAGGCGGGATGCCAGCGGTGGGGGAGTAGGGCGAGAAGGTCTTCTTCGCTGGCGC
>JAEWUR010000461.1 GCA_023397045.1 Planctomycetota bacterium | reverse complement strand
AAAACACCAAAAATACCTTTTTGGGGGGCCGGGCCGCGCCCGACCCACCCTACGCTTGAAATTAGTATTTTCGGGCGATAACATGGTCGCATGATGGCTCCACGATCGTGAGGACATGCGAAAATGCCGGAGTATCGACGCTGGTACGTGCCGGGCGGGACGTTTTTCTTCACACTCGTGACCTACAATCGCCGGCCGATTTTGTGCGCGGATGTGGCGCGCCGCTGTCTTCATGAGGCCATCGACAAGGTGCGCAACGCTTGGCCCTTTCAGACGGTAGCCATTGTGCTTTTGCCGGATCATCTACACGCTGTGTGGACTCTTCCGCCCGGTGATGCGGATTACTCGGTCCGATGGAAACTGATCAAGGCGGAATTCACGAGGCAATATCTCGGGACTTGTGGCAGGGAAGTTCCGCCGACGGTCTCTCGCCTTCGTCATGGTGAACGTGCAGTCTGGCAGCGCCGATTTTGGGAGCATACAGTGCGGGACGAGTCGGACCTGAAGCGGTGCGTGGATTACATCCATTGGAATCCAAAAAAACATGGGCATGTCGTCGCCATCCGTGATTGGCATTGGTCGTCATTTCATCGTTTCGTGAGCTTGGGCGAATATGAACTGGATTGGGGCGCAGACAATCCGGCGCCGAATTGCGACCTGCCGGAGATGCGGGAATGATCCCAGAGGCTCATGGTGGGGCTCGCTTCGCTCGACCCACCCTACTTAAATCTGTGCCGTGGCCAAATACTTCTCTTGAATCCACTCTCCCACGCTGCTAATGTGTCTGGGCGTCCTTTTCCTTTCAAGGAGTTCATGCCATGACTGCGATCTCGGGAACCGAACCGTCGACGGAACAAGCTGGTGCGCATGGTCGAGTCGACCCGCGACTGAAATATCTCGAACGACGATTGGTCGAGGCATTCGATGAACTGTGGGACAGTTTCGTCGATCCGACCGAGGCGGTGTGCGACGGCAACGGGCTGTTTTGGGATCGTCTTGGCGGATCGGGCGCGGGTGGATCGGCCGGCAGCATTCCGTTCGCCGACGAATCGCAGCTTGCCGCGATACGTGACCAATGCCGGGCGCTGGCCGTCTCGAACGAGTTCGCGATCAACGGGCATGAGAATCGAATCAGTTACATTGTCGGCAGCGGGCACGCCTATCGCGTGGCGGCGCGGCATGGCCGTGACGCTGAACCGTTGGCGGCCGAGGTGCAGGCAGTGCTCGACGAGTTCTTGTACGTTAATCGGTGGCGGCAACGTCAGCAGGAAATCGTCCG
Source organism: Planctomycetota bacterium (assembly GCA_023397045.1). GTDB lineage: Bacteria > Planctomycetota > Planctomycetia > Pirellulales > Thermoguttaceae > JAEWUR01. Next base: position 1,447 of record JAEWUR010000461.1, on the reverse strand, counting down.
GCGCAAGGACCGCGACGGCGAATGCTTCTTGCGGCTTTTTACGGAACACGACGGAACGACGCGCGTGCGTTTTGTCGAGCCGGGGCAGGTGGCCATGCCCGGCGATCGGTCGGGCGATCCGTCGACCCGGTTCGGCATCCAGACCGACCCGGACGACGTCGAAACCGTGTTGGGATATTGGATCGACGGTCGGATGGTTGACGCCGACGACGTGCAGCATCGGAAGTCCAACGTCGACGCTAATGTGAAGCGCGGTCTGCCGCTGTTCTTTCCCGTGCGAAAGAACCTGCGGCGCGCGGAAAAACTGTTGCGGAACATGAGCGTCGTGGCGGAGATCCAATCGGCAATCGCGGTGATCCGAAAACACAAGGCCGCGACCTCCGTCGGATTGGAGCAGTTCGTTGCGGGCCAAGCCAATCTGAGCGTGACGAACGCCGCGAGCGGCCGGACGAGTCATTTTCAGCGATACGCGCCCGGAACGATTCTCGACGCGGTGTCGGGCACGGAGTATGAGTTTCCGGCCGCGGGCATCGACGCCGGGCGGTATGTGACGGTGTTGCAGGCCGAGTTGCGGGCGATCGCCAGCCGGCTGGTGATGCCCGAGTTCATGTTGACCAGCGATGCCAGCAACGCGAACTATAGTTCGACGATGGTTGCCGAGGGGCCGGCGGTGAAAATGTTCGAGCGGCTTCAGTATGAAATGATCGAGGACGACATCGAACTGTTCTGGCGCGTGCTGCGCCGCGCGGTCGAGTTTGGCCGTTTGCCGACCGAGGCGCTCGATGCCGTCGAAATCCGCGGGATTCCGCCTCGGCTGACGGTCCGCGATCGGCTGAAGGACGCCCAGGCCGATCAGATCCTGGTGCGCAACGGCGCGATGTCGGTGCAGACGATGGCAATGCGTCATGGTTTGGAGCCCGAGCGCGAACAACGATTGGGCCGTGTCGCGGTCGAGTAGCACCGGCATTTGTCGCTGCCGCGTCTTTTTATGGTCTGGATTTCTTCCCGGCATGACATCTGGTTGTCACTGAGGCAGGTTAGACTGCGTTGCGTTTTATCTGAGCGGCGGCAGTCGATCGCGAATAGTGTTAGAGCGGTATTCGAGAGAGAAGGTGAAGGAAGGTGAACCAAGCGATCACCGCATTTGTGTTGATGCCGCCCTCACCCCCGGCCCCTCTCCCGCTTGCGGGAGAGGGGAGTTGTGATTTGAAAAGGAACGTGAACGAAGCGATGGCTGCATCTGTGTTGATGCCGCCCTCATTCCCGGCCCCTGTCCTGCCGATCAACTTGCAGTCGGCGCCCGGGAGAGGGGAGTTGTGATTTTGGCGAGTGGCCAAAAAGAAATATTGAAATCGGTCATGCGTAGTCGTATTGTAACGCTCGATGATCACGCACGGCACAACATCTGGCAACGCGAAAAAAGTGGCGCAGCTTCAGTCGATCCTGG
>JAEWUR010000452.1 GCA_023397045.1 Planctomycetota bacterium | reverse complement strand
AAGCCGTTTGCGGATTCCTCGGACGAACCATCTCAAAAGCCAAGAAGAGACCGCGACACATTGTTTGCGATCGCGGTTCACAGTTCGATTGTGATGCCTTTCGCAAATGGTGCAAGAAGAACGGCATTCAGCGTCCACGTTACGGAGCCGTGGGACGATCGGGTTCCATCGCCGTCGTCGAGCGAACCATTTTAACGATGAAATCCTTGCTCGCGCTGATGCCGTTCATCTCCCTCCGACGCGAAGAGTTTGTGCGGCAACTCCTTGATACCGCTCAGTGGTACAACGAGTGCCGACCACACACTTGGCTTGGAGGGAAAACGCCCAACGAAGTCTATTTCGGAACGTTTCCAGCCAATCGTCGGCCGCGATATGAAACTCGCGACAAGTGGCCGCGTGGCGCGCCGTGTGCCCGTCCTTGGGCCCTCGTCCGGGGAAGTCCCGGTGCGAAGCTGACGCTCGACGTCAGCTTCTATCGCGGCCACAAACACTTGCCCATCGTTACGCTAAAACGGGCAGGCTGATAGTGCAATCTCATTCATCGTGAATGCGATCATACTACCCGTGTGCGCTTAACGCTCTACTGTTAACCAAGTTTTCAAAGAACGGCTGCCATTTTCGACCGGCAGTTCGGTCGCATCGTCAAGTTATCGATTTGTTTTCGTGTTTTCCATCACCTTGGTGAGGGGTTTTGTTCTCCGTCATTTCCGCTATCAAGACTTGCTGGCCCACCACAGAGGATCATGGGGCTTTTTGTGCGATTGGACATGCCTTTCCATTCACCCGTGACCACGCCAGCCAGGTTGCCGAAGAGGATGGCCATCACCAGCATCATTGGAAACGCCACGAACGCTCCATATCGGCCCATCCGGTCGGTGCCGATGCCGTAGAGCACGATTCCCAACGGCCATGCGAGGCCCATGAAAACTGCCCAGAGCCAATAACTCGGCGAGCCGTGCGTAACCGACTCGTCTACTGCATCCTCGCATCTGTGTTGTGTGAAGTTGGGGACTCTCCTCTGTCCTACATAACGACCTCTTCGACGACAGGATTGCTGAGCGTGCCGATCTTTTCAATCGTGACATTACAGACGTCGTTCGGCTGAAGCCAACGCTGAGGGTTGCGGGCGACGCCGACGCCGTGGGGAGTGCCAGTGAGAATTACCGTGCCGGGAAGCAGGGTTGTGCTACCGCTCAGGAACTCGATCAAGCGCGGAACGTCAAAGATCATGTCGTCAGTGTTCCAATCCTGCAGGACCTCGCCATTGATGTCGTATTGGATCGACAACGCGTTGGGATTGGGGATGTCGTCGGTGGTGACAAGACATGGGCCCAACGGCGCAAACGTGTCGAAAGTCTTGCCGCGACACCACTGGGTGCCGCCCCAGATGTTCTGCCAGTCGCGGGCACTGACGTCGTTCGCGCAGGTATAGCCCAGGACAAAATCGAGAGCGTGTTCCTTCGATACGTTCTTACACTGCTTGCCGATCACAACGGCCAGTTCGCACTCGTAGTCGACCTGATCGGACCGCAGGTGGCGTGGCAACACAATCGGGTCGCCGGGATTTTGGACACTGCTGATTGCCTTGAGAAATACCACGGGAAACTCGGGCAGCGGGCATTTCGCCTCGACCGCATGGCGGCGGTAGTTCAATCCGATGCCATAGATTGTCGTGGGCGAAATCGGCGCCAGACGCCTCTTCACGTCCGCGGGCTTAGCTGTCACGGTGAAATCGCCGTAGATATCGCCGGAGATTTCGCGGGGGGAGCCGTTTTCGAGGGACGCGACTTTCTCTTGCTGGTTCGAATCGAGGTAACGAATGATTTGCATGGGAGCGACTTTCCTTTAGTTGTTAGCGGATCTACTGATGTTCAGCCCCAGCAGCGTAGGCTGGGTATTTGCATCCCGAAGGGATTGTGTAGGATAGCCCTTCGGGCCATGAATTGGTGTTAACGGCGTGGACATGGCACTATGCTCGCACTTATTCCGCGGCGCGGATCAATTCGTCGATCAGCATTTTGCGTTGTTCGTCGATCGGCTCGAGCGGAGAAAGCGGTAGGCCGTTGCCGATGCCAAGGGCCGATAACGCGTATTTGATTCCTGTCAGCCAGCATGGACCGGAGAAGAGTAGCTGTTGGCGCAACTCCTCGACTCGGATCATTACCTGCGCGACTCGATCGCGATTGCCCTGCGTGCCGGCATCGTAGAGCTGTACATAGGTGCTCGGCTCAAAGTTCGCACAGACGGGGACGATTCCTCGAGCGCCGGCCAGCAGAGCCTTGCCGCTGGTCAACTCGTCGCCGGCCAGGACGGTCAGGCCGCAATCTTTTCCACGCGGGATCAGTTCCGACAAGTACGCCCAATCGCCCGAGCTTTCCTTGCAGTAACGCACCCAACCGCGCCGAGCCATTTCGCACATCGTGTCGACGCTCAGCGCGGAACCGGTGCATTGTGGGATGTTGTAAGGAAGCATTTCCATGTCCGCCCCAGCATTGCGGGCTCGGCCGAAGAGCCGAAGGTGCTCTTGCGGCGTCTTGATGGCGGTGTAAAACGTCGGTGTCACGACGAAGTAGCGATAGCCGATGTCCTTCAACGCCGTGATCTTTTCGCACACCTTCCGAGTCGAGGTGTCGATGGCTCCGCCGAGCAGCGGGATCCTGCCGCCGACCTCATCGCAGGCGATTTCGGCCATGCGCCGCCACTGCCGGTCCGCCAACAGCGGGCCTTCGCCGGCCGAGCCGCCGACAAAAATGCCATGGACGCCGGCGTCGATCAGACGCCGCAATACCGTTCGAAACGCCGTTTCGTCGACATTCTCCTGATGGTCGAC
>JAEWUR010000417.1 GCA_023397045.1 Planctomycetota bacterium | reverse complement strand
GGAGGAGACGGTCGAACAGAAGTTGCTCGACCTCGAAGCGCCGCAATATACCGAGGCCGAGTTGCGATTGCGCATCTCGACGCCGGTCGCCGAAGGGTCGCTGGAAACCGGTTCAAGCGTCGTCCGGTACGCCGGCCGCGTCGAGGATTCCGGGCGGTTGCTCGTGGCGTCGATGCCGCTGTTGGACGATGGCTCTTATTCTGTGCGCCTGACGAATGATGCCGGCCACAGCGATCCAAATCCGCGCATGAATCGGATCGCCGTTTTGCGGGATCGTCCGCCGACGGTCGAGTTGCTCAAGCCGGGCAAGCAGAGTTCGGCGTCGCCCGGTGAGAATGTCGCGGCGGTGATCCGTGCCGCCGACGACCACGGGCTGAGCCGGCTGCTTCTGGAGATGAAGGTCCAATCGGAGCCCAACGAAAATGCGCCGGTGACGACCGTCAAGAACTGGGCCGATCTTGGCGATTCATCCGGGGCGTCGGCCGTTCGGCAACACACGTTTCGACTCGATCCCGAGACGGTCAAACCAGGGCAGACGGTGCTGATTCGCGCGACCGCGTGGGATAACCGCGTGGTCGACCGTTGGGGACTCGATCTTCAACCGCAGAAAGGCGTTGGCGGTTGGCATTCGATCAAGATTGTCACCGAACAGGCACAATCGGCGGCCGCGTTGGAGCGCGTCGAGACGTTGCGGAAGGCGCTTGCCAAGATTTTTGAGAAACAGGTTCACGCCCGGGTTGCGGCGGGAAGACTTCAGATGCCGGCCGAAGGCGAAGTTCCCAGCGCGTCCGACATTCGCAATCAGCAGATCGACATTCAAAAAACCTCGGCCGATTTGGCCAATTCAATCGATTCGGCCGGTTCGAACCAAGCCGCATCGACCAAACGCATCCTTGGCGAGTTGGCCACCGGCGACATGTTGGCCGCCGTTCGTCGGTGCGATCGGTTGGCGAACGACGCGACAGCCACAGACGTTGCGGAAAACGTCCCGGAACTGATCGTTGTTCAGGATCGGATCATCGACGCACTGAGGAAGCTGCTTGGCGCAGCGCGTGGCGAGCAGGCCGAGACGTTGGCCGACATGAAGAAGCGGCCCGGCGACGACCTGCCCGAGGACGTTCGTCGGAAGCTCGAAGAGATGCGGGCGAAGCTGGAGGAGTTTTTGAAACAGCAGAACAAGGTGATCGAGGCCACGGAGAATTTGGCCAAGACGCCCGTCGAAGATTTCACGAAGGAGCAGGAGGAGTTGCTCAAGGGCATGGCTGCCACCGAGGATGATTGGGCGAAGTTCATGAAGGACATGAGCACCGATTGGAGCAAGCTGCCCGAGCAGGATTTCGCCAATCCGTCGGTCGCCCAGGAATTGATTGAGATTCAGGTCGAGTTGAAATGGGCCGCGGACGCCCTGACGAAGAAATCGGTTGACATCGCGGTTCCGCTCGAACAGTTGGGCTCGGAGATGGCCGAAGAGATGTCGACGAACATCGAAAAATGGCTGCCCGACAGCCCCGATCGCGAGAAGTGGAGCCAGGAAGAACCGCTGACCGACGAGACGAAAGAGGCCCCGATGGCCGAGCTGCCCGAGCAGTTGGAGGACATGATCGGCGAGTTGGCCGACGAAGAGGAAGACCTGTTTGACGAAATGGAAGACGTCACAAGCAGTGCGAGCGATTCGCTGGACAAGGGCGCGGGCTGGGATGCGTGGGATGGTCCCATATCGAACATGAGCGCACGCGGCGTGACGGGCAACCGACTGCCCAATTCGAGCGAGATCGGCGGCCGGTCCGGCGAAGGACGGCAAGGCAAGTCGAGCGGCGAGTTCGTGGGCGACGAGGCCGTGGGCAAAGGCGGGCGACGAACGCCAAGCCGGCTCGCGCCCGACGCGTTCGTCGAGGGTCAGATCAAGGATCATAGTCAGGAATCGCCCGGCGGCGCGACGGGCGGCGGCAAAGAAAGCGGCAAAGGCGGCGAAGGGCTCGAAGGACCGGGTCGAGGCACTCCCGGTCCGCGCGATGCCGAGCGGCTGGCGTCGAAACAGGCCACGCTGCGCAACAAGGCCGAGGGCATCGACGCGCAAATGCAGGTGATGAATTATAACCACACCGATCTTCAGAAGATGATCGAGGTCATGAGCCAAGTCGAGCGCGACCTGAAGGCTGGACGTTACAAGAATGCACTGCGGCAGCGGCGCGTGTTGGCCACCGGCCTGGGCGACGTCAAACAGTATCTGCAAGGCTCGTTCGAGGTGCGGCAGGACGCGTCGGCCAACGTGCCGGCCGAAGTTCAGAAGGAAATCCTCGGCAGCATGCAAGATCCCTCGCCTGCCGGTTGGGAGGAATTGAACCGCCGATATTTCGAACGCCTGTCGAACGGGGAGAACACGTCGGCCACCGACGTCCCGGGAAAGGATGGCGACTCGCAATGAACGTTCGGTCGAAAATTCGTCCCCTCTCCCGCTGGGAATCGGTTCAGGCCGCACGGTTTCGTCCCCTCTCCCGCCGGGAGAGGGTTAGGGTGAGGGCATTTTTTTCGCTTGCCTGCATTCCGTTCTTTCTCGCCGTTGGCGCGATCGCTGCGGCCGACGAATCAAAGGTTGTGATCCCGTTCGATTTCACGTCGACCTTCGACCAGGGGCATCATGGGCAG
>JAEWUR010000413.1 GCA_023397045.1 Planctomycetota bacterium | reverse complement strand
ACATCGGGAATAAGCAATACATGCTCGGCGTGTTCGCCGATTGCAGCGAACGGAAACTCGCGGAACAGCGGCAGGCCCGGCTGATCAAGCGACTTGAAGGAGTCAACCGGCTTCAGGAGGAACTCCTTGTCCCCGGCACATTGGCCGAAAAACTGCAACGCGTCACGGACGCTGCCAATCATTTGCTCAATCTCGACTTCTGCCGCATCTGGCAGTTCGATGCCGGAGACCGCTGCGAGAGCGGTTGCGTCCATGCAACGGCGGAGGACGACCGCCACGTCTGCCAACAACGCGATCGGTGCCTGCATCTGGTTGCAAGCTCGGGCCGCTATACGAATCTTGACGGCGATCACGGCCGCATTCCATTGGGAAACTCCAAAATCGGACGAATCGCGAACGGCGAAGAGAATCGATTCCTGACCAATCACGTGACCACCGATCCGCAAATCCGCGATCACGCCTGGGCCAAGTCGCTCGGCCTGGTCTCGTTCGCCGGCTACAGGCTCCACGACGGCGAAGGCAATCCGTCCGGCGTGTTGGCGATGTTTTCGAAACACGAAATCAGCGAGGAGGACGATATGTTCCTCCTTAACCTGGCCGAGATTACCTCGAAGGTGATGATCGAAAGCCGGGCGGAAGAATCGCTGCGCAATGCCGAACGCAAACTCCGTCTGTTTGTCGAAAACGTCAGCGATGTCATCTGGACCAGCGATTTTTCCGGCCGGTTCACGTATGTGACGCCCTCGGTTCGGCAATGGCTGGGGTACGCGCCCGATGAACTGGTCGGACGGATGAACTCCGACATCCTGACCCCCGAATCGGCCGAAAGGGCGATGCTTCGATTAGGTGAAATGTCGGCTCAAGCGAAAGAGAAGCAGCATCCGGCTCCGCAGATTGCCGAGTTGGAAATCGTTCGCAAAGATGGCACGACGGTCTGGGGAGAATTGACCTACGGCGGAATGTACGACGAATCCGGAAACATGATCGCCGTCCAGGGCATCTGTCGAGACATCAGCGATCGAATCTTCATGGAGAAAGAACGCCAGTTGTCCGCGCAACGAATGGAGGCCTTGCTCTCGCTCAACCAAATGACCGACAAACCCCTCCAGGAGATCGCCGCGACGGCCGTCGAGGATGCAATTCGACTGACGGGAAGCGAAATCGGGTATCTGGCCGTCATGAACGAGGATGAGACGGTATTGACCATGCAATACTGGTCCGATTCGGCGCACGCGGCCTGCAAGATCGTCGACCGACCGATCGTCTATCCCATCGAAGAGACGGGGCTCTGGGGTGAGGCGGTCCGCCAACGAAAACCGATCATCACCAACGACTATGCGGCCCCCAATCCGCAAAAACGCGGCATGCCCGAAGGCCATGTTCCGATCGTTCGCCACATGAACGTGCCCGTGTTCGAGGGAAAGCGGATCGTCGCCGTCGCGGGCGTCGGCAACAAACACTCCGACTACGACGATCGCGATAGGCGGCAACTGCAACTCCTTATGGACGGCTGGTGGCGAATCGTCGCTCGGAAACAATTCGAGGCCGCCTTGGCGAAAGCCCGGGACGACGCCGAGGCGGCGAATCGGGCCAAGAGCCAGTTCCTCGCCACGATGAGCCACGAAATACGCACGCCGATGACGGCGATTTTGGGCTACGCCGACATGCTCATGGATCCGACGGTCACGGCGAGCAACCGCAACAATTACGCGACGACGATCCGACGGAGCGGCGAACATCTGCTGACGTTGATCAATGACATCCTGGACCTCTCGAAGATCGAGGCCGGGAAAATGTCGATCGATATCCGCCCGTGCAGCATCGTTTCCTTGCTGGCCGACGTGGCAAGCGTCGTCCGCCCGCGCGCCGAAGGCCGAAACGTCTCCTTCTCCGTCGAGTATCTCGGCGAAATTCCCGAAACCATCGAAACCGATGGCGCCCGGCTGCGCCAAGCGATCGTCAATCTGGCCGGCAACGCCGTCAAGTTCACCGAGAAAGGCAGCGTGCGAGTTCTCGTCTCGCTGGGCAACGGACCGAACGACGAACCCATGATGAGGTTCGAGGTCGTCGACACCGGCATCGGAATTCCCGAAGACGTGTTGCCACGACTCTTCCAACCGTTCAACCAGGGCGACATGACGGTCACCCGCAAGTACGGCGGCACCGGTCTGGGCCTAGTCATCTCGCACCATCTGGCAAACCTGTTGGGCGGCGACATCACCGTCAACAGCGAGTTGGGCAACGGCAGCACGTTCACCATCACCGTGCCAACCGGCAGCTTGGAAGGCGTTCGGATGCTGCACTCGCCCGCCGAGGTCGAACTCGAACGATCCGGACTCTCCTGGCACATATCCGCCGATGAGTTGCGAGGCCTGCACATCCTATTGGCCGAGGACGGCTACGACAATCGGGAGCTGATTCAGGCAATTCTGATAAGAGCGGGTGCCGAGGTCGAAACCGCCGAAAACGGCCGAGTCGCCGTGGAGAAAGCCACGCAGCGAGAATACGACCTGATCCTCATGGATATGAACATGCCGGAAATGGATGGCTATGAGGCGACCAGCGTGTTGCGACATCGGGCGTACAAGGCGCCGATCGTCGCACTGACGGCCAACGCGATGAACGAAGACCGCGAGCGATGCCAGTTGGCCGGATGCGATGAATATCTGACCAAGCCGATCGATCGGGTGCGTTTGATCCAGACCATTGCAAAAATCGTGGGCAGAGAAAGTTCACTGGGGAGTTCAATGCCTGTTGCGAACACCGAGACGCCCGCCGCCAAGGGCGACGCCATCGTCTCGGAATTCATCGACGATCCGGAAATGAGCGGGATTATCGTCATATTTGTTGGGCGTCTGCGTCAGTATAGCGACGAGATGCAGCAGGTTTTCAAAGCGTCGGACATCGATGAGCTACGGCGATTGGCGCACAAGCTGAAAGGCGCCGGCGGTTCCTACGGTTTTCCCGCGCTGACCGAAGCGTGCAGAATCCTGGAAGACGCGGCGAAGAACCAATCGCTCACCGAGACGGGGGCAGCGTTAGACAAAGTAGTCGAGTTGATCCTCGCGATCGAAAAGGGATGCCCCGAGGCGGTATCCGCAGGAACTCAATCATGATGAAGTTATTGATTATTGACGACAACGTCGACGCTCTCGAAGTGGCCAAGGCGCGATTGGCGAAGGAGAACCTCGACATTCTGTGCGCCGAAGGCGGAGTGGCGGGACTCGAAATGGCAAGGCAGGAACGGCCGGACTTGATCCTGCTCGACCTCGAGATGCCCGATATGTCCGGCTTCGAGGTCTGCCGCGCATTGAAAGCCGACCTCGACCTTTGCATGACTCCCGTGTTGTTTCTCTCGGGATCGACGACGCCCGAAGACAAGGTTCGCGGATTGGACCTCGGCGCGGTCGACTACGTCGCGAAACCGTTCGACACGTTCGAGCTTCGCGCCCGGGTCCGCGCGGCCTTGCGGACGAAACACTTGCAGGATCTGCTGATCGAGCACGCCCACATCGATCCACTGACCGGCTTGCCCAACCGACGCGCCCTGATGGAACGCCTTCGCAGCGAATGGTCGCGAATCGAGCGGCACGGCGGGCGACTGTCGTTTATCATGGCCGACATCGATCATTTCAAGGAGATCAACGACACCTACGGCCACCATATCGGCGACCAATTGCTCCAGGAAGTGGCCGGCGCGATCTCGCGCCAATGCCGCGATCTCGACCTGCCGACGCGCTATGGCGGCGAAGAGTTCGGCATCGTCGTGCCCAACGAGACGACCGACGGCGCCGAATGTCTGGCCGAACGGTGCCGCCAAGAGATCGAAAAAGCCTTCATCACGGTGAAGGGCGAACGGATCGGTGCGACGGCCAGTTTCGGCGTGGCCGATGCCACCGACCTGCCGTCGACCGAAACGTTGATGAAACGGGCCGACGAGGCCTTGTATGCCGCGAAAAAGTCCGGGCGAAACCAAGTTCGCTCCAGCAGAACCGAAATGCCGGCCCCGCCCATCGGCGCGCCCATCGACGGCTTGCCAACGCCAGGCGCCGCCGATGCGCCGTCAACCGGCGGCGGAAGCTGATCCCCACGTGGGGTCCGTTTCTGAAAGATATCCGTGGATGTCTTTCGCGGCAGCCTTGCCGGCGCCCATCGCCAGGATGACCGTGGCACTGCCGGTAACGATGTCGCCGCCTGCCCAAACGCCCTTCCGGCTCGTGCGTCCGTGTTGATCGGCGATGATATAACCTCGTCGATTGAGACCCATTTGCGCCGTATGCCGGGTCAGCAGGGGGTTGGCGCCCGATCCGATCGCAATGATCGCCGTGTCGGCGTCGAGCGTGAACTCATCGCCCTGGCGAGGCACCGGCCGCCGCCGTCCCGACTCGTCCGGTTCGCCGAGTTCCATCACCTGGCAGCGCACCTGCCGCACCATGCCGTGGTCGTCGCCGAGATACTCTAACGGCGAGCACAGCATCTTGAAAATGATCCCCTCTTCTTCGGCGTGATGAACTTCCTCGGCCCTGGCCGGCATCTCCTCGCGAGATCGCCGGTACAGGACATAGACCTCGCTCGCGCCGAGGCGTCGAGCCGTACGCGCGGCATCCATCGCGACGTTGCCGCCGCCGACCACGCAGACGCGGCGACCGCGGACCACCGGCGTGTCATACCGGGGGAACTCGTAGGCGCGCATGAGATTCACCCGAGTCAGATACTCGTTGGCCAGGTAGACGCCGCCGAGGTTTTCGCCGGGTATGTTCATCACATAGGGCAACCCCGCCCCCACGGCGATGAAAACCGCATGATAACCTTCGACGCCGAGCAACTCATCGACCGTGATGGTTTTGCCGATGACCTGATTCAACTCGATGCGAACGCCCAGCCGACGCAAATAATCGACCTCGGACTCGACAATCGATTTGGGGAGTCGCAGTTCGGGGATGCCGTAGATCAATACGCCGCCCGGCCGGTGGAACGCTTCGAACAACGTGACTTCGTGGCCGAGCAGAATCAGATCGCCGGCCACGGTCAGACCAGCGGGTCCCGCGCCGACGATGGCGACTTTCTTGCCCGTCGGAGAAGCCTTCGCCGGCACCTTGATCTCGCCGTGCTCGCGCTCATAATCGGCCGCAAAACGTTCGAGCCGGCCGATGGCCACCGGATCGCCTCGCTTGCCCAGGATGCATTGAGCCTCGCATTGCGATTCCTGAGGGCAAACGCGCCCGCAAATGGCCGGCAGGCAGTTCGTCTCCTTGATCTTCGGACCGGCCGCGGCGAAGTTTCCCTCGGCGATCAGCGATAGGAAGCCGGGAATGTCGACATGCACGGGACAACCTTCGACGCATTTCGGCTTCTTGCACGCCAGGCAACGCGACGCTTCGGCGCGGGCTTCGTCGGCCGTATAGCCCAACGGCACCTCGTCAAAATTGTGAATTCGCACGTCCGGCGGCTGTTCCGCCCAGGGGACGCGGTGCAGTTGAAGTTCTTTGCGTTCGGCCATCGTAATGATTCCAAGCGATTGGAAAGTGGATGCGCAGGAGAGAACCTACGCAGTTTGTTCGGAACTCAGAGAGACCAATTGCAATGAACGGGATTCTTGAGAACCATAGATTTTCTGACGTGACAAAAGCATATCCCAATCGACCATGTGACCGTCGAACTCGGGCCCGTCGACGCAAGTGAATCGCGTTTGACCGCCCACTTCGACGCGGCACCCGCCGCACATGCCGGTGCCGTCGACCATGATCGAATTCAAACTGACGATCGTCGGGACGCCGAACGGGAGCGTCGCCTGACAACAGAACTTCATCATAATCGCCGGCCCGATCGCATAGACGCAGCCGATTCGCTTCTGCGCATCGTCCTGCAACAACCGTTCGAGCGGTTGAGTGACGCGACCTTGTTGGCCGGCGCTGCCGTCGTCGGTCGTGATGATATGCGCGTCGCTCACCTCGGCCAACCGATCGGTCCAGAAGAGCAAGTCGCTCGAACGCGCGCCTTGGATCGTAACCACTCGGCTTCCGACGTCGCGAAACGCCCTGGCGATCGGATAGATCGGAGCGGCGCCGACGCCGCCGGCCACCATGACGACCGTGTCGAAGGCTTCGATGTCCGACGCCTTTCCCAATGGGCCAATCAACGCGTAAAACGTCTGTCCCGGCTCGATCCGCGAGATCTTCAGCGAACTCGCGCCGACAACCATGACCACCATCGTCACGGTGCCTTGTTGGCGGTCGAAGTCGGCGATCGTCAGCGGAATGCGTTCGCCGCTCTCGTCGGCCATAACGACCACGAACTGCCCCGGCAACGCCTTTCGTGCGATCCGAGGCGACTCGACGACAAGTTCAAAAATGTTCGAAGCAATCTGTCTTTTGGATAATACTTTGCTCATAGCAAAAGCCTTTTTCGCCAGTTTCGCCGCCGGCAGACGATGGGCAAGTCATGGTGGGATATGTATCGCTGCGTGTGGGAATGCAGCCAATAGCTTATGCACGCCCCGCAAATCGCACAATGGCGATTTTTGTCAATGGACGACCGGTCATCCCAATCCAACAAATCAGGGCGCCACGCCCGCTCGCGCGAAGCATGGCGCCCTGAAAACGTTTTCTACTTCATCTTTCACATGCCAACGACATCAGACGACGCCCTGCTGAAGCATCGCGTCGGCCACTTTGACGAAGCCGGCGATGTTCGCGCCGCGAACGTAGTTGACATACGAATTATTCTTGCCGTACTTGACGCAATTCTCATGAATCGACTTCATGATCTGTTGCAGCCGGCTGTCCACTTCTTCCTTGGGCCAGTGCATGACGCCGGCGTTCTGGCACATTTCCAAACCGGAAACCGCCACTCCGCCCGCGTTGGCCGCCTTGCCGGGACCGTACAGAATCTTCGCATCGAGGAAGACGTCGACGCCTTCGGGCGTGGTGGGCATGTTCGCGCCCTCGGAGACGCACATGCAGCCGTTGGCCACCAGCGTCTTCGCGTCATCGACATCGATCTCGTTCTGCGTCGCACTCGGAAACGCCAGATCGCACTTGACGCCCCAGGGTTTCTGGTGCGGCAGGAATTTGACGTTCTTGAAGTGCTCGGCATACTCGCGAATGCGGCCGCGACGAATGTTCTTCAACTCCATCACCCAGGCCAGCTTTTCGGGATTGATGCCGTCTTCGTCGACAATCGTGCCGGTCGAATCGGAAAGCGTGAGCACCTTCGCGCCATTCTGGTTCAGCTTCTCGACCGTATACTGGGCGACATTGCCCGAGCCGGAAACGACGGCGGTTTTTCCCTCAAGACCATTGCTCTTCGTGGCGAGCATCTCCTGGGCGAAATAGACCGAGCCGTAGCCGGTCGCCTCGGGACGGATCAACGAACCGCCGTAGGACATGCCCTTGCCGGTCAACACGCCGCAGAAACGGTTGGTGATCTTCTTGTATTGTCCGAAAAGGAACCCGATCTCCCGACCGCCGACGCCGATGTCACCGGCGGGAACGTCGGTATCGGGACCGATATGGCGATACAGTTCGTTCATGAAGGAATGGCAGAACCGCATGACCTCGTTGTCGCTCTTGCCCTTCGGATCGAAATCGGAGCCGCCCTTGCCGCCGCCCATCGAAAGGGTCGTCAGGCTGTTCTTCAGGACTTGCTCGAACGCCAAAAACTTCAAC
>JAEWUR010000335.1 GCA_023397045.1 Planctomycetota bacterium | reverse complement strand
TGGCGATGATACCACAGGAAGCCACTCCACTCCGCTTTCGCTTACAGAAAACCGTCTCACACGGATGGTTGACCCAGTTCCCTCTTCATAGTAAGCAATCAGTTCCGTGCCATCCCTGAGGTCCACGATCGACGGATAGGCACCGCCGTATACCGCATCGACAATCACCTCGCCGCTCCATGTCTGGCACTCGTCGAGGCTGTATCGCAACGAAGTGCGGCCGTTGGAATAATTGCGATATCCCAAAAGGATGATGTCGTTCGCAGTGCGATGCAGATAGGGGCAATGTGCGTTGAAGCCGATAGGCTGCGACTGGCTCCAGGTATTGCCGTAGTCCGACGAGGTGGAAATGAACGCCGAATCGAAGTTCGTTCGTTGAACCGCGTACAGATTTCCCGTCAGTTCGCCGGTTGCATCCTTCAATTGAATGACATCGGTCTCCGCAGGAATGTACTCTCCGTTGTTCTGAATATCGATGGGGGCCTGCCAAGTTACCCCGTTTGAGTCGCTGACACCAATAGCTCCGGATGCGTCGGAAATCGTTTGCCGGTAAAGCGGCATGATCAGCCGCCCATTGCTCAGCTCGCGCACCGGCGACGTGGCAAAATAATCGTCGTAGAGCCTTTGGGGAGCAGTCCAACCATTCTGATCGGCATTGGAATACATGACGGTCTGTCCAATATCGTTACCTCCCGCCGTGATACCGAAAAAGTTGAGCATGAGTCGTCCATCGCTTAGTTGGGTAAGAGACGGGTCTCGATCGTCGTCCGGTCCGTCGTAGAGCGCCTGAGGCGTGCTCCACGAGAACCCTTCGTCCACCGAAATACTGTAATCAATCCGACCGCCATTTGGCCACTGCGCGTTGGGCGGCGACAGGTGTGAGTATCCGTTGTAGAACGCACACATCAATCGACCGTCCCGCAGCCGCACAATGTCGGGAAAGGCTTGATACCCGCCGCCGTTCGGGTCTTGGGCGATCCGAACATAATCGACGGCTAGTCCATGTCGGACGCATGCAAAAAGGATCCCAAGGACAATTGCCGTGCGCGGTATTTGGCTCATCATGTTTTCGTCTTCACTTCCATAGCAGGCTGGAAAAACTCGCATCGGTCGGCACATCTCGTCGAAGGCCCCCGGCTGCGCGGTGTCGCGCGGGTTACAGAGCCGCCGGCCGACATCGATGCCAACGATAGCCCAATACAACCAACAATCCCGCGGCCGTAAGAGCACTCGCCGAGGGCTCGGGCGCTTCGGTCAGCCGAAAGGTCTGCACCCGGATCGATTGGTCTACCGTACCATAGACGTCGTCGTTGCCTACGTGACTGACTACGACGATCGTTCCGTCCGTCGCCTGAACGGCCTGAGGGTAGTCGTACGAGTGAAGGGGTTGGCCGTTGACCAACAGGTCGTGCCAACTTTGACCATTGTCGCTCGACCAGTGAGCGGGGCCGTTGGAGCAGAAGTCGAGAATCACGCCTTCTTGCGTCATAAGGTCGCACGGCATCCCACCACCCCCAAAGGGAGACCAGCTTGAACCCGGCGTAAACGTCGCGCCGGCTTTCGTCATGAGGGTTTCCAGTCGGTTCTCACTCTGAAAGACGCCGTTGGCATCATAATGCTGCGCCCGCGAAATCACCATCAGGTCGCCGTTGGGTAGTTCGACGAAGTCGCTCTCTTCGCAAGCGCCGGTGGAGGTAGGCATCACCTGGATCGGCGCCCCCCACGTCTTTCCTTGGTCCGTTGAGATGAAGAGATTCTTCTCGATGTTCGCCATCATCCGCTCCGGGGGAACGCTGCTTGGGCATAGCCCCACCAAGCTGGCCAACCGACCGTCGCGCAGGGGCTTGATGCAAACGGGAACGCAGAGTTGGTAGTCGTTCGGCGGCACGAGGTCCGCCGATTTCGTCCACGTTGTGCCGCCGTCGGTCGAATAGCAGGTTCCTCGATAGTTGGGAGACCCCAGGTGGCCCGCGTTATCGACATACACGTCCGCCACTTCAATGGCAGATCGAATCATTGTCCCGTCGGATAGCACAGCCATCCCGCGCGTGTAGCCCGTGGGAACATCATTCGGTACGCGACTCCATGCCAGGCCGTTGTTGGTCGACTGGATCACGGGAAAGCTGACGACGGGCGGATTTTTGCCGGTGAGTTGAATGAAACTGGTTTGGATCGTTCCGTTTGGCAGTTTCCACAGGCCGCACCAAGCCGAATAGCCCGGGTACTCCGGCGAATGATACGCCAACGAATCCTGGTAATCGAAGACCACGCCCTCGAAGGCTGTGGCAACCTGTACACAGAACCCTATGCCCAGAGCCGTCAGGATGGCAACAAAGACTCTCGGATAACCGCTTGAATTTGCATTGCGAGTGAAAGACGAACTCATCATAATCTCCTGGTGACATTCAACGATGGAAGAAATCGCAAACCCCGTCATTTCGATTCGAGCTGGAATTCGAAGTGGTTTGGTCCCTGCTCGGCAACCGTCGCTGTCAGTTGGCTGTCGACGTTGTACTGAGGTGGAATGAACTGTACGGTCTCCTCGATCGGTTTCCCAAATCGAGGGTCCGTCAGCGTCCTGCCCGTGCTGCGTGTTGCCGTAATCTCGACCCGGAATGTCCCAGGAAGCGCGCCGCTAGCCGGTTCGATGGAAAACCGCCCCTGCGAGATGGCGCCGCCCACGGTGGGACTCTTCGTTCCGGGCTGCGGCAGGAACGCAATCGAACCGGCTTCCAACGGCTTCCCGTCAAGCACGACAGTGCCTTCAAGTCCTCGCCGTGCGTTCTCAGAGCATCCGGGAAGGGCGAGCAGGCCGGAGATGGCAAACATTCGACCGATGATCCAAAAAGTGCCAATCACCGTACTCGGCGACGTCTGATAGGGAGTGCCTCGGATCATTGCTGCATCTCCAGCGTTTCCCATGGCTGTGTATTGAACGTGCTTAATGCTCTCCATACCCAACCGTCGATCACGTTGCTGAAAAAATCAACATGTCCGTCTGCAAAGACCGCGTTGACGCCGCCCGGATGCAAGCTCCGTGCCGCCGCATACATCTGGCCATAGGCCGTGGACGGTCCGGCCGCCTGATCGCAAGGTAGGTCGGGCGGCCTGTCTACGCAGAAGGTCCCGGCGAAGTCACCCTTGCTGCTGTTCGGAGTAAGCCAGTGCGTGTAGGTGGACGAGCCGGGCACGTAATCTCCCCAATCACCACGCATATCACCCTGGTTCGTGGCGTCCTGATAGACATCATCCTTTCCGGAGATCACTTCAGACGCCATCACGGTACGGGAGGTACCGTCCTTGATCTCGGCAATAACGCGCCCCGTCATCTTTCCCCCTTGGAAACGAAAAATCCCGTCCGTTTCCGCTTGTCCGGTATCCGTCGCCGCCGGGTTCACCCAAGGACTCAGACCTGCCGGCCAATTCGGTCCGAGCCAAGTTCCGCTACCAAAGCAGACCGAGTAGTTGCCCCGAGCGTAGCCTCCCCCCAGATTCGCGCCCCAAAGTCGACCGGCCGCATCGTCACTCGGACAGAGGTACGTTGGGACGCTCTGTTGGACCACCCACAGATTGTCAGGGTCATAGAGAATTTTATGAAAATCATATTTTGCCATGAGGTTGCTCTGTTCCAAGAAGGGCAAAATAAGTATCAGCACCGAGACCTCGCGGCGTTCATAATTCGCCCCCACCTTCTCCGCGAAATACACTCCCGCCGGCAAGGCATAGTTGTGATTCTCGAAGTTTGCCATCGCCGTGCCAATCTGTCTGAGATTGTTGCTACACTGCATTCGTCGGGCGGCCTCGCGCGCCGCCTGAACCGCCGGCAACAATAGCGCGATCAGAATGCCGATGATCGTGATGACGACCAAGAGTTCCACGAGCGTAAAGGCCTTTCTCCATGCGTTCTCGGCGAGATCGTTCTCGATGGGTCTAGACGCTGGCGGCCGGCATGCAGGACGTGGCGATTGTCTTATTGACCTTTGCGCAGCCGATGATCCTAGACCGACCAATGGGAGGCCGGAAGCGGGGCGAACTCGATCGACTGGCCGGTTCGTTGTCCAAGCAAACATCAATAACATTTTCTGCGATCCATGAATGAGCGGCATTTTGAAATCGATCATTGCATTAAGGTCCCGTCGAATCGCCCACGGTCGCGAAATGCAGAGGACACC
>JAEWUR010000298.1 GCA_023397045.1 Planctomycetota bacterium | reverse complement strand
CGTCAAAGGCGGCGGGCAGTTCGGCGGATTCAGCGGGCCCGATGGCATGGGCGTGGCCTTGCGTGGCCTCTGCCGCACATTGGACTACGTCGGAATCGACTACCACCTGCGCGACTTCGCCGACGTCCAGGCCGCTCGAGGCTTCTAAACCCCTTTACCCCTTCACACCTTCACACTTTTCACACCTTCGTCTGACTCGGTCTCAGCCGATGCATTTGCATCTTCGTGTTCTTTCTCGTGTTCCGTCGGCGCGGCGTGCGCGTGCGCGGAAAACGGCGAGTTCCAGTCGATGTCGATATGGCCCGACTTGCTGATGATCAATCGGCCGGTCAGCAGGGCATATTCCACGCCCCAGTAGATCGTGACCAGCAGGGCCATGAGCGACGAATAGAACGCCATTTGGCTCGTGCTCAAGGTCTTCCACATCCACAACAACGCGATGCCGGTGATCAGGCCGACGACCGCGACGATCAACTTCGAACGCATGCGGCTGATGAGTACGCCTCGGGAATGTTGGCCGATCGCGCTCTTGGCCGTCAGGTTCGCCAACTCGCGCAGCGCCGTGATGTCGGTCGACGTCTCCGGCGCGACCGCGCGCGGGGCAAGCTTCGACGGGATCGGGGTGAACGGCGCTTCCGGTTTCGCGGCTTCGATTTGGGGGGTCGGCTCGGGCTCGGCCTTCTTCGCACGGCTCGGTCGAACGGCGGCCGGCGGCGGGATGGCTCCCGAGCCGCCCGTCGAGCCGATCCGCTGCATCAGCCGGCTCATATAGTCGTCGATCGATTCTTCGTCGTCCGATTCGCTCGCCGTCGCAGGCGACGCGGCGCTGCGCGGAGCCGGAGCTTCGCGCTGCACGGGCTGCTCGTTCCGTCTTACTTCCGAAACAGCCGGCTCGGGCTCATTGTCTTCCAGATCGACGTTCGCGCCGATCCGGCGAAACACATCGGCCAGATCGACCGGCGGCGCTTCCGACGGTTCGTGGAATTCGGCCTCTTCCGGCTCGGGCGACGGTTCCACCCGACGCGCACGATCTTGGGCCTCGCGATCCATCCGCTGCCGCTCTTCGTCCAACTCGCTCTGCCGGGCATCGAGTTCCGCCTGACGGGCGTCCAGTTCCTGACGCCGGGCATTCAATTGCTCTTCGCGTTCGGTCTGCTCGGCCTGCCATTGGCGACGAAGGTGTTCCAATTCCTTCTTCGAGACCTCGAACTCCGCCAATTGCGTGTGGAACTGTTCCTCGCGGGCGGCGGCTTGGGCGGACGACGCCTCGCGTTCGACGTCCCATTGCCGTCGCTCGTCGGCCCACGCCTTTTGTTGCGATTCCAAGGCGGCCAGTTTTTCGGGCAACTCTCGTTGGCGCTCGTCGAGTTTCTGGCGTGCCGCGGCCTGCTCGGCCTGCCAAGCCGCGTGTTCGGTTTCAAACTGGGCGCGTTGCGCCTCGATCCGTGCCGCTTCGGTCATCAGTGTTTCTTGTCGACGGTCAAGCTCGGCCGCCAAAACATCCAATTGGCGGCGATCTTCTTGCAGGGCTTTTTGCTGCCGTTTCGTCTCGGCGTCGATCTCCGCATGACGACGCGAACTTTCCTGAACGGGCGGTCGGACGGAAGCTGAGCAGTCGCCCATCGCAACCACTTCCAGCTCGATCGGGCCGATGCTCAGGCGGTCGCCCGGCGAAAGCGGCGAGTCGGTGAACGCACGGTCGTTCAGTCGGGTGTCGGGCGCCCAACGGCGGACAATCGTCGAGGTCGGACCGCGAAGAATCAAACAGTGCAACGGCGCGACCCCGCGAGCGCGAAGCCGCAGGGTGCAGGCGGCACCCCCGCCGATCGTGCATTTGGTCGACCGCAGCCGAACGGTTTGGCCATCCCGCAAACCGTTGCGGACGCGGAGAACCAAATCGCCGGTCGAAGGCTCTAGGGAAGTCGACGGATGTCGAGTTTCGGGAAACGTTGTGACGACCATCGTGGCTTGCCGTGGGAGAGAGTTCTTGCTAAGTGCTCTAGTGCATTTAGCTTACGATTTGGGCCGGGGCAATCGGCCGGCCAACGGCGTCGCGACAATGCGAGGAGATTGCAAAAAACGGCTGTATATCTGTGACGGTTTTGACGATTATCGGATAGCGACGCCGAAATCGGCGTCGGGCCTTGCCACTTCGGGGGTGGGGGGAGCTAACTATTTCCGGCAGTGTGTCCCTGTTAGTATTTTCCGAATATTTTACGCATTTTGATCCCACTCGGGTTTGCGTGCGTAGTATATTTTGGTTGCAGACGTGTGGACGCCCCTTCGAGGTGCGCTCGCGCGTGGCCAGGGATCTTAGGGCAAAAGTTACAACATGGGAGGGGTTCGGCGGCGGGCGGGCGAAAGATACTCCGTGTCTTTCCTCGCTATCTGCATCGAACGCCGAGGGTGAACACAGATGAGCCGAAAAGACGCGATCCTGAACATGCGCCAGATCCTCGTCAAGCGACGCGACGCCTTGCGAAAGGCTCTGGCCGGCGATTTGAGTCTGCTGAAAGAGCTTCGTGCGCAGACCTCCGGTGATATGGTCGACGCCGCGCTCGACTCCGTGCAAGACGAGATCAGCTCGCAACTGGCCGAGGTCGAAAGCCGGGAGCTCAGCCGCATCGAATACGCTCTGGAGCGAATGCGGGAAGGCCATTTCGGCGTGTGCGAGGGCTGCGGGACCAACATCCCCATGGCCCGACTGAATGCGCTGCCCTATGCCACCTACTGCATTGCGTGCCAGCGCGAGATGGAACGCCAAGGCGGCGTCGGAAACGCCGACGTCGATTGGAGCCGCCTGCTCGATTCGTCCGGCGGAGACGCCGAAATGTCGATCAACGACATCGAATTGGACGTCTCCTGACCGCTTGATTGTGCGCGGCGGGGTAGGTACACTTCAGCCATGAGAGACGATCTACCCCGAGTTGCGCGTATGATGAATGGCGGAACGCGACGTGGAGGAGCAATGCCCGGCTGTCGGAGACCGATGGCCGGCGTTCGGCCCTCGGTGGCGGCAATTCCCGTCTTCTCTTTCTGCTTGCTTCTGGTTGCCTTGCCGGTTGCGCAGGCGCAGGCGCAGGCGCCGGCCTTGCCGGCCGCCTTCGAGCGGCCCGAGGCGGCCCAGCCCGAACAGCGGGCTGAATTGCAGAAGGAACTCGATCGGTACGCCAAAGTGCTCGAGGCGCAATCGGCCGTCGTCAAGCTGGTCGCGAAGTTGATCCGCCCGTCGGTCGTCCACATCGAGGCCGACGTCGCGCCCGAGGCAAACTCGTCCTATCACCGCGGCCAGAAGATCGAGGAAGCGGGCTCCGGCGTCATTATCGAACTCGGCGGCAAGAACTACGTGCTGACCAATCGGCATGTGGTTCGCGGCGCCGCGCCCGGCGCGATCCGAATATCGCTCTACGACGGCCGTCGCATCGAACCGACGAAAGTGCTCGAAGATCCGCCGACCGACGTCGCCGTGCTCGAAGTCTCCGATCCCGATCTGACGCCGGCCCCCTTGGGCGACAGCGAGCAGGTGCAGAT
>JAEWUR010000267.1 GCA_023397045.1 Planctomycetota bacterium | reverse complement strand
GCTCCCCGTTACGGGAATTGATCATGTAGATCCCGTTGGATGAGAGATTTTGAAATAGGGCGTGTTGGCCCCCGAGCGAGCCGGCCAGACGCGACTGGATGTCGTTGCGGCTCAGCGATGCGACATTTTGAACCGTTCGCATGTCCGTATCGTCACGAAGCCAATACGTGTCCAAAACGACCCGCCCGTCAAGCTGCATGATGTAGCTATCCGCGTGGGCGTCGGTGTTCACGCTATAATACTGGTTGTAGAAGTTGGTGTATTGCTGGGTGAAGGCGTCCTTACCCGTCGCGGTGCCCACATCAACGGGCTGTCCGGGGGCGAAGGGCGTCCAACCGCTTTCGCTGTCAAACGTCGTGATAACCGTATCGAGGAAGGGCGCGACTTTTGGCACGTTGTATCCTTGCATCCGAAGGTCGTGCAGGGCCTGGAACAGATTCGTGCGAGACTGAGCCGATCCAGGCTGCGAGTAGAGCATTACTTGAATCGCGTCGATGTTGGCCGCCATCATCTGCTTGATTTGGCTTTGCCACCAGTCCGGCTGCCCGGTCCAATTGTTGATCCCTTCGACGGGCCGCCAGGGACCGTTATGCTGCCCCGTCTGATTCCCGTTGATGTCCCTGTTATACCAAGTGAAGACGGTCGTACTCACATAATGGCTGTTCGTGGTAAAGGTATTCCCCGGAGTCGACAGATTCGCCGGAGGGAGGCCATAGGCCGTCGGGATGCCCAACGCGAGACCAAGGAGCAATCCCAACCCGCCAATTCGCCGTTGATCGTTGGATGTCAGCCTCATTCTGCTTCCTGACTTTCTTTTCATTACCGTCTGATTGGTCATGAGTGAGAAAACTCCACACGAAGGGGCACGAACGTCACTTTCTTCGTGCCCTTCGTGTGGTTTTGACGTTCAGTTACTTCCTATCGCCGCTTCCTCCAGGCGTAGGCCAGCAGGCTAAACACGCTCATCAGCAACATGATAATAGCGGATGGTTCCGGGATAGTTATTGGGTCGGTACTGATCCTGAGATCAATTCCAAAGTTGTGTTGCGAGTACTCGTCATTTCCAGAAAGGATTAGGTCAACATTCTGACCTGCTGCAAGTGTAATGGGGCTTTGACTATAGTACGTGGCATCGGGATTTGAGTCTGGGGTTCTGTCAGAGTAGTCATTGATCGCGCGTCCATAGAAGCCGTGTAGCTGACCTTCCTCAAATACGGTGCCTCCACCTGCCTGGACCTGAATCGTCTGCATCGTGCCAAGATCAAAGAAATTCTGATTCGTGAAATGACCATAGATGTAGTAGTCACCATCGGCTGGAGCTGTCCATCGAACGACCGATTTCATCCCACCGGACGCAGTCCCCGCCCTCAATACCGCCTGACCAGGTTCCCAATAAACGTTATCGGTCTCCTCGTATGGTGACGCCGTGACGTTCTTTGAAATGAGCCCCTGAGTCTGCCAAGCGGGATCTCCGGGCCACCAAATGTCAATAGCACCATACACTTGAAGAGTCGAAGCGTATGGAGTAAAGGTGGTTCCGTCGGTGGAGCCACTGACCCAAAGGCCTGGACCGGCGGCATTGCCAGCCAAAGTGAACTCATCGGCAAAGCTCCATGTGGTGCTGCCGATGGCCGTATTGGCGATAAAAACCAAACCGACGAAAGCCACGAGAAATGACAACTGAGTTTTGCATCTCATAACGGACTCCTCAGACTCTGAAAAAAGGGTTTAACAACAAAAAACGACTCGCTCCTTGCCACCAAGTCTCTGTTCTTAACAATCCACCACAAGGCATGCCGCCACCGCTTAGGGGGATTCCCCGATACAACGAGGACCACCAGAAATGACATAATCACCATGTTGGAAATCATCGCTCGTTACCGTTCGAGTGCACCTCCTTTCCAGCCCTTGTTGCCGTCTGTGGCGCCATTTCCAGTCGCGGATCACCGAATAGTATCCAATCCGCAAAAACATCGTCCCCTCCGTCGGTGGCAGCCAACGTGAGAAACCGATCGTGTTGGCCAATCGGTACGGCGATGGCAAACCCGTTGTTGTACACGCTGATCTCGCGTCGTCGGTATCGGGTCTTGCCGTCAACCAGGACCCAAACATCGGCCATGCCGACATTGATGTTGCCGACGACTGCCGAAAATCGATCAATCCGGTCATTGCGATTGGCTTGCCGAATCGCATCCAGGTCGAAGGTGATCGCCTTGTTGGTATGCATCCACAAGAAGCAGTGGTCTGGGCCGGAATAGTCGATTCCATTCAAAACCGCAGGCAAAGGATTCAGCTCTGCGGTTGGAATCATCCCGCATGCCCAGAGAAATCCGGTCGTCTGGTTTGACGTCGCTGGGAATCCGTCAAACGTGTGGCCCACAGAATCGGTCTGAACCGGGCCGCGGCTTCCGTCGGGTATAAACACTCCGTCGACAAATGCCAACTCGTCCACGCGATGATAGCGATAATCACCGATCTGCCCCGCCGCTTCCGGATCGTAAGGATTGGTTTCGATTTGACCGTTGTGTACGGCAATTCCGCGATTTCTCCGGTGAGAAAATCCGTCGCCGCCGGCAACAACGTCGACTAGGTCGAACATTTTGGAGTCTGGCTTTTCGACGACTTTCGGCATTTCTCGGACGAAAGGCGGGCGGGTGGCCGAGGCAACCTTCACAAACTGACTTTGTCGGTCGCGGCGTTCCACCCGCACCGATTGATCTTGACGCAATACTTGGCCATCATCCTGCGATGAATCCGGCCCGGCCGTCCGCTGCACCCTGACCGCGCCGCGGAATACGTGTGACACCGTGTCACCCTTTTCATCGACCTCCACGCCGAACTCCGTTCCGAGGTCGGTGACGACGGCCGTGGGAGTACGAACAGAGAACAGAAGGGCGGGGGACGAGGAACGGGGGGCGGGATTGGCCGCTTGCCGTTTTGCAGCGTCTACCCTGGCTGTAAGCTTGCCTAGCGACAAGTAACCGCCGTCGGTCGAATCAACCTCATACGTGACAGGTCCTTGTAAGATGACCTTGGCTCCCGTGTCATACGTAATTTCCACCAAACCCGAAGCAAGCTTGTACGTTGATCCTAAAACCACTTCACGAGCAACACGATCTGTTCCGGCCCACTTGCAGTCGACCAGGCCCGTGATTTGGCCAACAATGGCAGAGGGATCAGGGGTTAGGGATTGGGGACCGGAGGCATCTCTTTGGTGCGCGACATGCGT
>JAEWUR010000246.1 GCA_023397045.1 Planctomycetota bacterium | reverse complement strand
CCTCCCCTATCTATTGTCGCATACCGGGATCGGCGTTGTCGACCAATTTCCGCTGAAATCCCCCCCCTCTAGCAGCCCGTTGAAAAAGTCGATTTCAGGGGAAGTTGAGGGCCACTGACTCTGCCAGTGCCGTGGAAACGCGGGGGAGTTCAGCACTGGCAAAGCCCAGTGGCACACTTTTCAACGGGCTGCCAGGGGACGTTGAGAAACGTCTATCCGTTGCAATTGACCGAGCCTTGGTCGCTCTGCATGGCTTTTTCGATCAGTTGGATCGAATGACGGATGTGGATGCGCAGGGCTTTGAGCGCGGCCGGGCGATCGTTCTTTTCGATCGCGTCGAGGATGGCGAGGTGTTCGTGGTAGCCTTCGGCCAGCGCCGAGGCATCCCGGGCCATCCAATGCTGGAAGATTTGGAGGATCTGGTAGTGCCGGTCGAAATCGACCTTCAACCAGGCGTTGCCGCATTCGGTGATCCACCACTGATGCAGCGAGGCGTCGAACTCGAGGCAGCGCTCTTTCCAGCCGGGGCGATGCAGCGATGCCTTTTGGGCCAACGCTCGCAATTTCTTCAGCGCCGGTCCTTGCAGTGCCGACCATGCCGATTTCATGGCATGGGCTTCTAGGACCTCGCGCAGCGCGTAGAGGGAGCGCATATCGTCGATGCAGAACAACCGGACCATCGGCATTTGGTTGGGCCGCAAGACAAGGAGGCCGATTTCGGACGCCCGGCGCACAGCCTCGCGCAGGGGGGTGCGGCTGACGTTCCAATCGCGGGCCAAGGCGGCCTCGCGAATCGGTTGTCCGCCGGGCAGGCGTCCGTCGAGAATCGACTCGACCAGGCGTTGAAAGGCGCTCTCGGCGACGTCGGCCGAGCGTTTCGATTTTTTACGGGAAAGACTTGACATCGAGGCCGGGACTCCGTAAAGTGTATACACTTTTAGTGCGTCTCTTTGTGTTGCTCCAGTATTGACGTTGGGCCCCGTTTCGTCAAGCAAATTGCCGGAAGGCCGCCGTTTTTCCCGTGATTCCAGAATCCCGTAGTGGTCCTTTCAGTTTGTCGCTACTCATGGAAGGATCCGCGCGTCAAAATCGTAACCCGAAGCGTGAGCGAGGGACAGCCTCGCTTACGCTTCGGGTTGCGATGATCGGTCAATTCGTGAACTTGAATTGGACAAACCCGTAGCCGTACCAAGATAATCGAGGGAGGTGCCGATATGTTGCGATTCGACAACAAGGTCGTTGTAGTGACCGGAGCCAGCTCGGGCATCGGCAAGGCGGCCGCCATCATGTTCGCCAAGCAAGGCGCTAAGGTCGTGGCCACGTATAACAACAATCCGAAAGGCGCTGAGGATGCCGTGGCCAAAATCCAGGCTGCCGGCGGGACCGCGATGGCCTTCGGGTTGAACGTTTCGAAGTCGAACGAGGTCGACGCGCTGGCAACGGCCACGGTCAAGGAGTATGGCGCGATCGACGTTTGGGTGAACAACGCCGGCAAGGTCGCTCCGCCGAAAGAATTGAAGGACGTCACCGACAAGGAATGGGAAGACATGCTGGCGGTCGATCTCGACGGCTGCTTCTACGGTTGCCGCGCCTCGGCCAACCAGATGATCAAGCAAGGACGCGGCGGCAGGATCGTGAACGTCTCGTCGATCCACGGGACGCTGTCCGAGCCATCCTACGGTCCCTATACCGCGGCCAAGGGCGGCATGGAAGCGTTCACCCGAACGCTGGCCACCGAATTGGCCCGATACAAAATCACGTGCAACACGATTGCCCCGGGCGCGACGTACACCGAATTGACGGTTCCGATGTATACCGAGGCGGTCAAAAAAGCCCTGTACGAGCGAATTTCGCTAAAAGAGATCGCCGAATCGGACTGGATCGCCACCGGCATTCTGTTTCTGGCTTCCGACGAAGCGCGGTATATTACCGGCACGGTCCTCTACGTCGACGGCGGATACGTCATGGACGGTTCGCTGCCCGGCGCGAAGTATTGCACGGAGTAGTCATGGTCCGCTACATCGACATCAGCGTTCCGTTGAGCGATCGGACGACGGTCTATCCCGGCGATCCGACGCCGACGGTGTCGTGGCCGAATTGGAGCCGCGCCAAGGGCGATCCGGCCAGCGTCGGTTTCTACTGCGGCGGTTTGCATCACGGGACGCACGTTGACGCGCCTTGGCATTTTGTCGAAGGGCCGACGCTCGATCAAGTTCCGCTTGATCGATGGTTGGGGCCATGCTGGGTTGTCGACCTGACGGCCGAGGCGGAATGTGTCAGTGCCGAAGCCCTGCAAAACGCGGGCATTCCGGCCGATGTGAAGCGGCTGCTGTTGAAAACGCGGAACGGCCAGGTCGACTATTGGAACGAGCCGTGGAATCCCGGTTTCATCTACATTCACCATTCAGCGGCTCAATGGTGCGTGCAGCATGGATTGTGGACGGTCGGGCTCGACTATTTGACGATCGATCCGCCGCAAGAACCGTCGTTTCCGTCGCATTGCACGTTGTTGGGCAATAACATCGTTGTGATCGAAAACCTGAACTTGCGCGACGTCGAACCCGGCGCGTATGAATTGTTGGCCGCGCCGATCCACGTTGCGGGGGCCGACGGCGCGTGGTGTCGGGCAATCTTGAGGACAGAATCCGCCCCCCTCGCCCGCGAGCGGGAGAGGGGCAGGGGGTGAGGGAGTTGTCATGGTCCAAGAGTGCCCCCTGCCAACGACGAACGTTTCGGCCGAGGTTTTGAAGGATTTTGCCGTTCGGCGATTGGAGCAATGCGGCGTTTCGACGGCCGATGCCGAAACGGTGGCCGGTGGTCTTGTGCAGACGAGCCTTTGGGGGATTGACTCGCACGGCATCGCGCGTCTGCCGCATTACATACGCCGGTTGCAGGCGGGGTCGATCGAGGCGCGGCCTATCCTCCATTTTGAAGCGACCGGCCCCTGCACCGGCCAACTCGACGGCGGTCATGGCTTGGGCATTGTTGTGTGTCATCGCGCGATGCAGGAAGCCATCGCGCTGGCGAAGTTGAACGGCGTGGGCATCGTCGGATGCAACCATTCGTCGCATTGCGGCGCGATCGGACTCTATGGGCGGCAGGCTGCCGACGAAGGGTTGATCGGCATCGCGTTCACGCATTCCGACGCGTTCGTGGTTCCGACGCACGGCAAGTTCGCATTCGTCGGGACGAATCCGATTTGTATCGCCGTGCCGTCCACGTCGGGCGAGCCGGTTTGCGTCGACATGGCCACCAGCGCCGTGCCGATCAATCGGGTGATGAACGCGCGGCGGCAAGGCACGCTGCTGCCCGAGGGATTGGCATTCGATGAGCATGGCGATCCGACGGTCGATCCGAACTGCGTTGCGGGATTAACGCCGGCGGCTGCACACAAGGGCTATGCCTTGGGATTTCTGATCGACATTCTCTGCGGACCGTTGAACGGAATGCCGTTCGGCCCGCATATTCCGGCCATGTACGGCGACATGACAGTTCGGCGGAATTTGGGCTCGCTGGTCGCGGCCATCGATCCAAATCGTTTTGCCGGCGGCGCGATGCTGGCCGAGACGGTTGCTTGCATGGCCGAGGAAGCAAGACGGCAGCCGTCGCGCGATCGAGAGGTCATGTCGCCCGGCGATCCGGAGTATGTGTCGCAACGCCAACGGAAGGGAGACGGCATTCCGATCGATGCTGCGTTGATGGAGGAGCTTGGTTTGAACGATCGCGCCACTGAGTAACGTCCTAGTGGTCTGTCCAGATCGTTGTTATTAATGGAAGCATTTGCACGTCAGAATGGTAACCCGAAGCGTAAGCGAGGGACCGCCTCGCTTACGCTTCGGGTTACGATAATCCGTCAATTTCTAAACATGAATCGGGCAGACCACTAGAAGGACTATTCCCATGCTGAGCGGTTTATGGCTTGGAGTCGTTGTGGCGGTCATGGCCGGACTGATCATGGGCACCAGTCCGTGGCCGTTGAAATTGATGCGGCATTTCCGCTACGAGCAGTTCGGATTCGTTTCGATGTTGGTCGCACTGGTCATCCTGCCATGGTCGATTGCGTTGGCAACGTGTCCCGAACTGCCGGCGGCATTGCGGGAGATCGATCCCGGCATCTTACTCAAGGCCAATGCGTTGGAGTGTGCTTGGGGTATCGCTCAGGTGCTGGCGATGCTTTGTTTCGTGCGGATCGGCGTTAGCCTGACCTACGGCATTTTGTGTTCCATCGGCGCGACGGTTGGCGTGATCGTGCCGATGATCGTCAAAGCGCCCGGCGTGTTTCAGGATGCTCCGGATCTGTTCTCCCGGCCGGGCGCGATCGTTGTCGTCGGCGTGTTTGTGATGCTGTTGGGCATCGTGATGGCGTCGATGGCTGGGGCTAATCGCGAAAAAATGCGTGTGGAACCGGCCGGCCCCTCGACATCGGGCTCGGGCCAGACCGGCAAGTTCGTGGTTGGCCTCGTGATGGTCGTTTTGGCCGGCGTGCTTTCGGTCGGTTGGGGATTGGCGTTCGCCTATTGCCAAGACCCGATCGTGCAGGCGGTCAAATCGCATGGGGCAAGCGAATCGGCAGCGGGAATCGCGGTCTGGGCGATCGCGTTGCTGGGGGCGGCCATCCCGAACGTGGCCTATCCGGCTATCCTCATGACGCGGAACAAATCGTGGGGCGTTTTGGCCAAATATCCCGGCGATATCGTCCTTTCCGTGCTCTACGGCGTCCTGTTTTTCGTTCCTAGCGTGTTGCTGGGCAAAGGGATGCTACTGCTCGGGGCATTCGGAGCATCCGTCGGATGGGGGTTGGTGCAGGGGACCGTTATCCTGGGCGGCCAGATTCTCGGGTTTATTAGCGGCGAGTGGCGAGGCGTCGCCAGCCTGCCGCGCCGCCAGATGTACGCGGCGATCCTGCTGTTGATCGCAGCCATGACGATAATGGCCTACGCAAAGGCGGCCTCCTAGGGTACAATGTGGGAAATTGTCGCATGGGTGCCCATGCTTCCCATATTCCGCAATTCATCCTTTCCACGGTTACGAGCGATCCAATGGCATTACCGCGAATCCAAGGTATTTTCACGCCCAACGTCGTGCCCCTGTTGCCGAATGGCGATATCAACGAACCCGAGTTGCGACGCTACGTCGACTGGCTGATCGACAGCGGCGTCCACGGCCTGTATCCGAACGGATCGACCGGCGAGTTCACGCGATTCACGGTCGAGGAACGCCAGCGGATCGTCAAGATCGTTTGCGAGCAAGCCGCCGGTCGTGTGCCGGTGTTGGCAGGGGCCGCCGAGGCTAGCGTTCGCGAGACGCTCGCGGCATGCGAAACGTATGCCGGCTATGGCGCCCGGGCGGTGGCCATCGTCTCACCGTTCTACTACAAGCTTTGCCCCGAATCGGTGTACGCTTACTTCCGCGAG
>JAEWUR010000244.1 GCA_023397045.1 Planctomycetota bacterium | reverse complement strand
ATGCCGCCTTTGGCAAGACGAAGCATGGCCGATAGTTCGTCCTCGGTGAAGGTGGCGTGCTCGCCGGTGCCTTGGACTTCGACGAATCGCCCGGCGCCGGTCATCACGACGTTCATGTCGACCTCGGCGGACGAATCTTCCGAATAGTCGAGGTCGAGGATCGGCCGGCCGTCGACGATGCCGACGCTGACGGCGGCGACCACGTCGGTGATCGGCCGACAGGCTGCGCCCGACTCGGTGGAGATGGTTCGCAAGGCGTCGACCAGGGCAATCCAGGCGCCGGTGATGCTTAGGGTGCGGGTGCCGCCATCGGCTTCGAGCACGTCGCAATCGAGCGTGACGGTTCGTTCGCCCAGGGCGGCCATATCGATCACCGCGCGAAGACTCCGGCCGACAAGGCGTTGGATTTCGGTGGTTCGGCCGTCGATTTTTGTGCCGCGGTCGCGCGGTTTTCGCTGGCTGGTGCTGCCGGGCAACATGCTGTATTCGGCGGTCACCCAGCCTCGCCCTCGGCCGGCCATCCATTGCGGCACGTCGTTGGAGACGCTGGCCGTGCAGAGCACCGTGGTGCGGCCCGACTGGATTAGAACGCTGCCCGGCGCCGCCTGGGTGAAGCCGCGCGTGATTGTCAACGGGCGGAGTTCATCGGGTTGACGGTCTTCACGCATGGCGGTTGTTCACCTTTTCGCGCCGAGCAGCCAGGCGAGGATGCCTTTTTGTACGTGCATACGATTGCCGGCCTGTTGGAAAATCACGCTTTGCGGGCCGTCGATCACGTCGTCGGCGACCTCGTCGCCGCGATGGGCGGGCAGGCAGTGCATGAAAAACGCGCCCTTCTGGGCGTGCGCCATCAACTCGGCGTTCACCTGATAGGCGGCGAACTCCCGGCGTCGGGCTTCCTTTTCGCTTTCCTGGCCCATGCTGGCCCAAACGTCGGTGTAGATGGCGACCGCGTCGCGAACGGCCTCGACCGGATCGGTGGTAATCATCAGGTCCAGGTCGGGCGACTGCTGTTTGATCCAGGCGACCGATTCTTCGCTGAATTGGTGTTTAGCGGGCGTTGCCATGGTCAGTCGCATGCCGAGTTTGCCGCAACCGATCGCCAAGCTTCGCGCCACGTTGTTGGCGTCGCCGATCCAGGCCAGCGTATGGCCTTTCAGCTTGCCGACCAGTTCGCGAATCGTATAGAGGTCGGCCAGCGCTTGGCAGGGATGGCCGAAATCGGTCAGGCCGTTGATGACCGAGCAGGTGCAATGCTTGGCGACCTCGACGACCGTCTCGTGGCGGTTTGCTCGAACGACGACCACATCGGCATATTCGCTGAGGACTCGGGCGAAATCGGCCAGGCTCTCGCGTTTGCCGAAACCAGCCTCGCTGCCGAGGAACATCGAGCTTCCGCCGAGGTGGGCCATGCCCGCCTCGAAACTCACGCGGGTTCGGAGCGACGGCTTTTCGAACAACAGGGTCATCATGCGGCCCGGCAGAAGCGGCTCGCGCAATCCCTTTTCGAATTTCGTCTTCAGATCTTCGGTGATGGAGAAGATGCGTTCGATTTCGGCCGCGGTCACGTCGGCCAGTGTCAGCAGGTGTCGCATCATGTCGCTCCCGATCAGGGGCTAGGGGACAGGGACTAGGGACTAGAGATGAAGTGGTTTTGCCTCTTCTCTAGTCCCTAGCCCCTAGTCTCTAGTCCCTTTCTTCATTGTGCCGGCGTTTGGTTGCCGGCGTGTTTCTTCAGTACGTCCGCGATAATGTCGCAGCCTTCGTGGGCTTGTTCTTCGGTCAAGTTCATTGCCGGCAACAGTCGGATGACGGTTCC
Organism: Planctomycetota bacterium; assembly: GCA_023397045.1. Taxonomy (GTDB): domain Bacteria; phylum Planctomycetota; class Planctomycetia; order Pirellulales; family Thermoguttaceae; genus JAEWUR01. The sequence goes on along the minus strand of JAEWUR010000244.1, from coordinate 2,808 downwards.
ATGCGTACAGTTGATCAACAAATGCCGTTCGAGGCAGTCTTTGACGATCGGCGCGCCCTCGATCGCGAGTTCCACGCCGACGAACACGCCCCGGACGCGGACGTCGCGAACGAGACTGCACTCCTGTTGGAGTTGGACGAATCGGTCGTTAAAAATCCGGCCCAATCGTTTGGTATGCGCCAACAGACCGTCGCGTTCGACCGCTTCGATGAACGCCAGTCCGGCACAGGCCGCGATCGGGTTTCCGCCGAAGGTGCAGGCGTGCATGCCCGGCCGAAGGCTGGGGGCGATCTCGGCCGTGGTCAACATTGCGGCCCCGGCCAATCCGCCGCACAGAGCTTTCGACAACGTCATGACGTCGGGCGTCACGCCGAGGCCTTGGTAGGCGAACCAGTCGCCGGTCCGGCCGCTTCCGGATTGCACTTCGTCGAAAATCAATAATAACTCATTTTTGTCGGCTAACTGGCGCAATCCGGCCAAAAACCCATCGGGGGGGATTCGCACGCCGCCTTCGCCCTGGATCGGCTCGATCATGATGGCGGCCGTTTCGTCGTCGATCAGTCGGGCGACGGCGTCGAGGTCGCCGAACGGGGCGTAGACGAAGCCGGCCATCAAGGGGCCGAGTCCTTCGTGATATTTCGGTTGGGCGGTGGCCGAAGTCGATCCGAGCGTTCGGCCGTGGAAACCGCCTTCGAACGTGATGATCTTGTAACGTTGCTTGGGCGTGTGCAGCCGGGCGAGTTTGATGGCGGCCTCGTTGGCCTCGGTGCCCGAGTTGCAGAAGAACGCCTTGCCGCCGAAACTTCGTTCGGAGAGCGCTTTGGCCCATTGGCCTTGGATCTCGGTGTGCCACGTGTTCGGCACGTGGATCAACCGGCCGAGTTGCTCGCGGACGGCCTCGACGACCGACGGAGGGCAATGTCCCAGCAAGTTGCATCCCCAGCCGTTGAACAGATCGAGGTAGCGATTTCCTTCGGCATCCCAGACGAGCGATCCCTCGCCGCGAACCAACGAGACGGGATACCGATTGTAGTTGGGGATTACGTAGTGTTGAAACAAGTCCAGAGTTTCTTCCGAGCTTAAATGGCTCCCAGACACGTTGGTTCATCTCCTGGCGATCAATCGCCGAACTCGATCCTAAAAAGATTCTCAAAAAATGTTTTTGGCTTTTGGGCCGCGGCGGGCAAACCCGGCCGCTTCACTCTAGCCCCCAGTCCCTAGCCCCTAGCCCCTAGTCCCTAGCCCCTAATATCATCCTCCGACGATTTGCGTTCCAACGCCCTTGCTCGTATAGACTTCGAGCAAGAGCGAGTGTCGCAGGCGTCCGTCGATGATGTGGACCTGGTGGACGCCGCGTTGCAGGGTTTCCAGGCAGGCCTGGACCTTGGGAATCATGCCGGAGTCAATCGCGCCGGACTCGATCAGTTTGTTTGCATCGGCGGCCGTGAGCGAATGGATCAGCGATTCCGGATCGTTTTTGTCGCGCCGGACGCCGTTGACATCGCTGAGGTAGACCATTTTTTCGGCCTTGAGCGCCTGGGCGACGGCGGTGGCGGCCGTGTCGGCGTTGACGTTCAATTTCTGGCCGTTAGGCGTGATGCACATCGAGGGGATGACCGGGACAACGCCCGAATCGCACAACTGGCGGATGGCATCGCGATCGACGTCGGTCACGGTGCCGACGAATCCGAGGTCGACCGAGCCGCCGTTTTCGTCGGGCAGCATAATCTGTTCGCCGAACAGCACATTTTGGGTTTTGAAGTTCAGCGGCTTGGCCTGCCCGCCGAGTTCTTCGATGCGTTGAGCAAGCTGTTCATTGACCTCGCCGGCGAGCACTTTTTCGACGATATCGAGCGTTGCGGCGTCGGTGTAGCGGCGGCCCTGGACGAATTTTGGCTGGAGTCCGGCCTCGGCCATGGCCCGGCTGATCGCGGCGCCGCCGCCGTGAACGACGACCGGGCGCATTCCGACCGTTTCCATGAAGACGACGTCGAGCAACAAGTGGGTCATTGCCCGATCGTTCTCCATCACGCTGCCGCCCAATTTGATGACCGTGATTTTGCCCCGAAACTGACGAATCCACTGGAGGGCTTCGATCAGGACATCGGCTTTTTGCATTGCTTCTTCCAACGGCAGACTCCCGAGAGTAAAGGCAAGGTAGGGGAATGTGGCAGATCGTAGGTGTAAAGCCTTTCGGGCAGGGAAACCCCACATTGTAAACTTCGCCAAGTATGTGTCAACGGTGGACGCGACGAGGTTCGCTGGAAACCCACCCTGTGCGGGGGTGTTGGTTGGAAAAAAAGTCCGGCCACCCACTAGAACCGCAGTGGCATTCATGTCAAGATTGAGGGCATGAGCCAGACGACTGCGATTATCTTGGCGGCGGGCAAGGGAACTCGGATGAAATCCGACCTGCCGAAGGTGCTAATCCCGATTTGTGGGCGGCCGATGATCGATTATGTGCTCGACGCACTCACGTTGGGGGGTGTCGATCGGATGATCGTCGTGGTTGGCCACAAGGCCGAGCTGGTCCGCGAGGCGGTCAACGGTCGGCCTGGCGTCGAGTTTGCGCTTCAGGCCGAGCAATTGGGCACCGGTCACGCGGTGATGATGTGTCGCGAGCAGTTGGCGGCCAACGATGGGCCCGTACTGATTGTCGCGGGCGATTCACCGCTGATGCAGGCGGAGACGATCCGGCAATTGTTGGCGGACATCGCGGACCAGCCCGCCGCGTGCGTGTTGGGGACGGTGTTGAGCGACGATCCCGGCGGACTTGGGCGGATCCTCCGCGACGACCAGGGCAAGTTC
>JAEWUR010000223.1 GCA_023397045.1 Planctomycetota bacterium | reverse complement strand
CGAGGAGCAGCGGAAGATCAAAGAAGTCAACATGAGCTATTACACGTTCAACAGCCGAGACTTGGTCGGCGTGCTCGATCAGCTTCGGCCGTTGAACCAGCAAGGCGAATATTACATTACCGATGCTCCCGGTTTGTTGGTTGCGCAAGGCAAAGAGGTTCGAGCGTTGCCAGTGCTGAAACCATGCGAAGCGTTGGGCATCAACAACGTCGACGAATTGGCGGCCGTCGAGGCCGAAATGAAAAAAATGGGATTTGGGTAAGTGTGCGTATGAAAGCGCCAGTGACCACGGCGGGCAAGCCCGCCCGCTAATCCCTAGCCCCTAGCCCCTAGCCCCTCTCCAATGAACTCCATGAAGCTTTTCACAGGACGTGCCCATCCGGCTTTAGCAAAACGGATTTGCGAATATTTGGGTCTGCCGCTCGGTCGGGCGGTGATGGGCAACTTCCCGGACGGCGAAATCTCGTGCAAGATCGACGAGGACGTCCGAGGGCGCGATGTTTTTCTGCTTCAGCCGACCTGCCCGCCCGTCAACGAATCGTTGATGGAACTGCTGATTATGATCGAGAGTTTCAAGCGGGCGAGTGCCGATCGGATCACGGCGGTCATTCCGTATTTCGGTTACGCCCGGCAGGATCGCAAGGATGAGGGACGGGTGCCGATCACGGCGAAGCTGGTCGCCAACCTGATTGCTCGGGCGGGCGCCGACCGCGTCTTGGCGATGGACTTGCACACGGCCCAAATTCAGGGCTTTTTCGACATTCCGGTCGATCACCTCTATGCCGCGCCGGTCATCGACGACCACTTCAAGTCGATGAATTTGACGGAAGAAGATTTCGTCGTGGTCAGTCCGGACGAGGGCAGCATCAAGCGGGCATTGGCGCACATGGCTCGGCTTGGCGGACATCTGGCCATCATCGACAAGCGACGCAGCAGCGCGGAAAAGACGAAACAAGCCAACGTGATCGGCGGCCAAGTGGAAGGCCGAGTCGCTTTGATCTTCGATGACATGATTAGCACGGCCGGCTCGATTTGCGGAGCGGCCGAGGTGATGCACCAACACGGCGCGAAGCAGGTCTATCTGGCGGCGACGCACGGATTGCTCGTCGGCGGCGCCATCGAGAAGCTCGAAAAAGCCCCGATCGACGGATTGATTCTTACGGACACGATCCCGGTGCCCGAGGAGAAACGCATTCCGAAGCTGACGATCCTTAGCGTGGCTCCGTTGCTCGGCGAAGCGATTAAGCGGATACACCGAAACGAGTCGGTGAGCCGATTGTTTGTTTGAACTTAGGACGAATATGAACGGCCGCGTTGGAATCTGGTTGATTGGAGCGAAAGGTGGCGTTGCATCGACGGCCATCCTCGGGCTAGCGGCGTTGCAGAAGAAGCTTGTGCCGTCGAATGCCCTGGTCAGTTGCCTGCCCGAGTTCGAGAACCTGGGCATGGCCGGCTGGGACGATTTTGTTGTTGGCGGGCACGAAATCCGCGATGTTCGGCTGTATGACGAGGTCATGCGGATGGCGGTGCAGAATCGCATCGCCGCGCCGACGCTGGTCGAGCAATGCCGCGCGGAGTTGGACGCGATCGACGCGCGAATTCGACCGGGCACGTTGCAAAACGTGGGGCCGGCCATCGCGGCGTTGGCGGCTCCATCGGTTCCACGCGAGGAGACGCCTCGGCAAGTCCTCGACCGGCTGACTGCCGACATGGCGGCCTTCGTGGAGTCGGAACGGCTTGCCCATCTGGTGGTTGTGAACGTGTCGTCGACCGAGCCGCCCGTGGATACGGCGGGATTGCCAACGGTTTGGGCCGAATTCGAGCAGCAGATGGACGGCCAAGCGGGCAGACGCCTTCCGGCCAGTTCGTTGTATGCCATTGCGAGCTTGAACGCGGGCCATTCGTACCTGAACTTCACGCCGTCGTTGGGTCCGGCACTGCCGGCGATCAATGAACTTGCCCTGTTGCGTCGCACTCGTTACTATGGCTGTGATGGCAAGACCGGCGAGACGCTGATGAAGAGTGTTTTGGCGCCGATGTTCGCCCGGCGAAACCTGCACGTGTTGAGTTGGGTCGGCCACAACATTTTCGGCAACATGGACGCCCAGGTTCTCGACGATCCGGCCAATAAGCAGGCGAAAGTGGCCAGCAAAGACCATCTGGTCGGCGAGATTCTCGGCTATCGGCCGCAAACGCTGGTTTCGATCGAACGGATCGACGACATGGGCGACTGGAAGACCGCCTGGGATCACATCCATTTCAGCGGGTTCCTCGGTTTGCCGATGACATTACAATTTATTTGGCAAGGTTGCGACTCGGCGTTGGCCGCGCCGTTGGTGCTCGATCTGGTTCGATTCACCGAGTTGGCCTATCGACGCAAGCACGTTGGAACCATGCCGTTTTTGTCCAGTTTTTTTAAGAGCCCCTATGGAATTACCGAACACAGCTTCGACCGACAGTACCGCAAACTCGAAGAGTGGGCGAAGGAAGAAGCGTAGCCGTCGCCGTCCGGCCGCGTCTGAATCGCAATCGCCGCCCCCGGCCGACACGGCCGATGCGCAGCCGCCTGCCGTTGCGCCGGAAGACAAGAAGAATGCCGAAACGCCGGCTGTCAAAACGGCATCGAGGCCGCGTTCGCGGCGTCCGCGATCGGCGGCCGAGTCGGCGGCTCCGTCGTCGGGTTTTCCCGCGATGGGCCTGACGAAGATCATGCTCGCCTCGCTGGCCGACGCCGACTACCTTGACCCCACGCCGATCCAGGCGGGCTTGATCCCTCGCGCCCTGGCGGGCGTCGACGTGATGGGCCAAGCGCAAACGGGCACGGGCAAGACGGCTTCCTTCTGCATCCCGCTGCTCGAACGACTTCGGCCTCGGTCGGAGACGACGAATCCGCAGGCGTTGATCCTGGTGCCAACCCGGGAGTTGGCGGTGCAGGTTCGCGACGAATGCGGCAAGCTCTCGTTGGGCCGCGACATCCAAGTGATCGGCGTCTACGGCGGCAAGCCGATTCGGAAACAGGTCGAGCAGTTGAAGCGCGGCGTCGAGATCGTTGTCGGCACGCCAGGCCGGGTGATCGACCTGATCGGTCGCGGCTCGCTCTACCTTGGCGACGTCCGATTCGTGGTGCTCGACGAGGCGGACCGGATGCTGGATATTGGATTCCGGCCCGACATCGAGAAAATCTTGCGGCGCTGCCCGCAATCGCGTCAGACGCTGCTGCTTAGCGCCACGATTCCGCCGCCGGTCAAGCGGTTGGCCGAGCGGTATATGCG
>JAEWUR010000218.1 GCA_023397045.1 Planctomycetota bacterium | reverse complement strand
ACCCACGGATCGACGACCGAGTGGCGAACGCCCGCCCGGGCTGCCAGATTGATGACTGCGGCGATTGGCGTTTCCGACAGTTCGTCGAAGAGCAAATCGACCGCGGTCCGATCGGAGATGTCGATCGGATGGAACGTGAAGTTCGCGTGCGGCATGAGCCGGTCCAATCGCCAACGTTTCAGCCGTGGATCGTAGGCATCATTCAGGTTGTCGATGCCGACGACGGTGTGGCCTGCTCGCAGCAGGAGTTCGGTGATTCTCGAACCGATGAAACCGGCACAGCCGGTCAGCAAGTAACGTTGGGTCATTAGGGTCCACACAGGAGAGGTAGAAACGGAATCGACACCGCGAACTCGATATCATGGTCGCCTTGGGTCGATGTTGTCAACCGCGGATCAAACCGATGAGGAGGCGAATTGATTGGCCAAGAAATGAGCAAACCGCACCTCAAACGTTCCGTATTGGGGTGCGGTCGCTACCGGGGGGAGCAATCGAAGGCGTCGGAACACTGCCGACTGCTCCACACTCACAAGCAGTCGATCGCCGACGCCCTCCACTAGACATTATTGCAGTCGAATGAATAAAGTCAACTGTGAATGGCAAAAAAGCCGTGCCATGTCGCCGGTCGCGAGCAATCGCGTCGCGATGCATTTTTCGCATAGCAGCCTATTGAAAAAGTCGATTTCAGGCAAAGTTGATCGCCACTGGCTCTGTTAGTGCCGTGAGAACGGGGGAGTTCAGCACTGGCAAAGCCAGTGGCACACTTTTCCAACAGGCTCCTGGCGGGACACGTCCGTCGTGTCGCGGGGTCAACCGCACCCTATTTTGCCGAGGATGCCGAGGCCGCGTTGCTCTGTGTGGCGGTTTGCTGCTCGATGGGGGCGTTCTGTTGGTAGATGCCCACCTTATCGACCCCGTCGCCGCTCCAATCGCCCACGATCGGCAGATCGCCGGCCTGACCGAGTTGGAACACCTTGTCGGTGGCGTCGAGCAGGTGGTCGTTGTTGGTGTCGAGGTAGAACGTGCCGTTGCGATAGACGCCGAGCTTGTCGGCGCCGTCGCCGGTCCAATCGCCGACGACCGGGATGTCGCCGGCCTTGCCGAATTCGACCGCGACGTCGGCATCGGTCCATTTTCCGTTGCCATCGACGTCGAGGAACCAGACGCCGTTTCGGAAGATGCCGACCGAACGGATTCCGTCGCCGTTCCAATCGCCGCTGATGGCGCGATCGCCCTTCGAGCCGTATTGGAAGACGTGATCGATCACATCGGAGCGCATCTTGCCGGCGTTGCCTCGTTTCAGGGTGCGCCAGCCGACGGCGGCCTCGGCGGCGTCGGGCGGGACGTTTTTCGGCCGGCCCATGCTGGGCGGATTCTGCGCGTCAGGCAGGCCGGGCTCGACCGAGACCGCCTTCAGATCGCCGATCCAGGCGGGGCCGTAGATGCCGATATCGGTCTTGCCGTCGCCGTCCCAGTCGCCGCTGACGGGCTGGTCGCCCTTCTTGCCGAGTTTCACCCAGAGATCAGCCTCGTCCCAGACGCCGTCGCCGTTGAGGTCGAGGAACCACAGGCCGTCGATGAAGACGCCGACCTGCGTCATGCCATCGCCGTTCCAGTCGCCGCTAACGGGCGCGGCGCCGTTCATGCCGAACCGTATCGTCTTGACGGGCATGCCGTCTTCGTCGGCCAGGATGAACTGCGATTGGTCCACCTTGGCGCCGCTCCACGAGACGGGATCGAACAGCGTGCTTTGCGGATATTGGGTGAAGCGGTCGCCGGTGATGATGCTGCGCGGCTGGCCGCCGTTGATGATGCTCAGGTGCCAGGAATATCCGCCGGGTCCGCCGGATCCACCGGCCATCAAGGGCGTGATGGTCTGGGAAATGACATACGGCAGGCCGATCGACCGGTATTCGCCGAAAGGCAGCGCCGTCGGAGGCGACAGCGGAGGCGTCGGAGTCGGATTGGGCAGCGGCGTCGGGTTTTTCGGATCGACCGGAACCTCTTGGATCACCACTTCGCTGAAGTTGTAGTTGACGGCGTGATCGCCCGGGTTGACGTAGACGTTCGCAATGGAGGCACTGAGCATACCGGTCAGGTCAAACCCGTTGACGCCGAGGGGATCCACAATGAGATTCAATTCACCTGCCTCGGAGAGCGTCAGGTTATGGTATTTATTGACGACCATGCCGTTGTTCGAGCCGACCGTGGTGATGCCGGGGGTGTATCCGGTGGGCCGCAGTTGTCGGATCGTGAAGTTGTCGGCGTAGTAGAGTTGGTAATCGTTCAGGATGAATTGATAGGTGCCGTCGGCCAGGGTCTGGGTGGTGATCATCCCGCCTTCGTATTCCAGCGGCATGCCGGTGCCATCGCACAGGATGAGCGTGATGCCGGCCAGCGGCGTGTCGTCGGACGTCCACAGGCCGTCGCGCAGCGATGGGATGTTCGGTTCCGGATCGCCCTCTTTGATGTTGATCGTCGGACCGTCCTGGAAGACGCGGCCGGCGATGATCGTGAGTTGGACTTCCCAGAAGTCGTAGTTGACGCCGTTGGCGCCCTGGGGCAAGGAGATGGCGAGGATTTGGTTGGGCGCGTTGAGCGTGCCGCCGAGGCTTCCCTTTTGGTTTCCGCCTTCGAGGTAGCTTGGCGTCAGGTTTTCCTGGACGCCGTAAGTGCCCGGCTTCAGATTGGTAAATTCATAGGCGCCGTCGGCGGCGGTCGTTGTGGTTGCGATACGGTTTCCGGAACCGTCGAGCAGGTAGATCTCGACGCCGGAGAGCAGTTGCTCGAACGAATCGTAGGCGTCGTTGTCGTTGAGGTCGACGAACACGCGGCCGCGGATGCTGGCGGGCGCAAGCTCGCCGAAGTTATAGTCGGTGGCCTTCACGCCGCTGCCCAACGGGATCGAGTCGATCAGGTCGCCGGGATTGTTGGCGAAACCGCCGGCCGAACCTTCGCGATCGGTGCCGTCGTAGTATCCGTCGGGCTGCGTTTCGCGGATCGAGTATTCGCCGGGCCGGAGACCACAGAAGCGATAGAATCCGGATTCGTCGGTCTGCTTGGTTTCGACCTGGTTGCCGTTGGCGTCGAGCAGGACCAACGCCGCGCCTGGGATGGGCGTTTCGCCTTCGTCGTAGACGCCGTTGTTGTTGGCGTCGACGTAGACGTAGCCGCTGATGCAGCCCGGCTTCAGTTCGCCGAAGTCGTAGTCCATGCCGATGTCGCCGGAGAGTAGTTGGAACCCGTCGATGACGTCGTACTGCTCGCCGTTGTGGACGGTGCCGCCGTTGGGCACGCCGGCCTTGTCTTTGCCGTCGAAATACTCGTCGGGCTGATACTCGGTGACTTTGTATTGGCCGGGCATCAAGCCGGTGACGGACCAGTAGCCGTCGGCGTCGGTGTAGGCGTCGTAGGTTTGCTGGGTCGTCAGGTTGACGACGACGATGTGAACGTTATCGATGCCGTCTTCGCCGTAGAAGTCGCGAATGCCGTCGTTGTTGGCGTCGTGGTAGACGTGGCCGCTGAGTTCGGCGAGCTTGATTTCGCCGAAGTTGTATTCGGTGCCGACGTCGCCGGCGACGAGCGTGACCTGGTTGATGCGATCGCCCGGGTTGACCGCCGCGGCGATTGAGTCGGCGACGCCGTTGATCGCGCCGGGGGTGTCGAGGCCATCGATGTAGCCGAGCGTCACGGCTTCTGGGCCCTCGACGATGCGGTAGGTGCCTGCGGTGACGTAGCAGTGGTAGTAGCCGTTGGCGTTGGTGGTGACCGAAGAGCCGGAGGCCTGGCCCAGCGAGTTGAGCAGTTGGACGGAATTGCCGGCCTGGTCGTACAGCGAGATGCTGACGCCGCCGATGCCGACTTCGAGGCTGCCGGCGGCTGTGTTGCGCACACCGTCATTGTTGACGTCGAAGTAGACGTATCCGCTGATCTCGACCAGCGGGATCTGTTGCGGCGTGCCTTCGGCGCCTGCCGTGTAGACCTTTCCGGCCGAGCATTGCGATGGCAGGTAGACCTTCGAGATATCGTTGGTCATGTTGTTGTCGGGCAGCTCTTTTTTCAGCGAATCGGAGAAGGCGTAGGTATCGTAGAAGTGGTAGGCGGCGGTGTTAAGCACCTGCATGCCCGGGGCGGTGAAGCTGGCCTGAACGGTCGCCTTCGCGCCGATGTCGCCTTCGTAGTTATCGGGGATGCCGAACTCGCCGCCTTCGGCGACGGCGGTCGGGCCGCGTTCGTCGACGTCGATCGTGAAGACGAGCCGGTCGCCGGCCGTGAAGTTTTTGAAGCAGAGGATCAATTGCGTGCCGCCGTCGGCGGGAAGTTGCGAATTGGCCCAATCGATCTCGAAGCCGGTCTGGTCGAGGATTTTGAACGGCAGGGAGTCGCCGGTTCCCTTGTCGGCCGTGTCGAAGAACGTATCGCCGTTGGTGTTGATGACGACGCGATCGAGCGTCGTGCCGTTGGCGCCGCCGTTGAAAGTGACCTCGAAGATGTCGGCCACTTCGGTGTCGGTCACGGCTCCGTTGATTTTCAGCAGGCTCGACGTGTCCTCTTGGTTCGAGTCCTCGAAGTAGGTGGCGCCCACGTGGATGGGCGAGGGCGTGACCGAGAGAAGCTGGCGCGGCTCCATCTGCTCGAATCGGCAGATGCGAAGCCGAGGCCGTCCGGTCGTGCCGGTCTTATGGTGAGGACGAGGAGCGACGTGTTTCTGGTGTATTCGATGAAAAAGGCCCACATCAACCTCCGTGTTGATTCTTTGCTCCGAGTCGTATTGTATTGAAGGGCCGCCATGCCGACGGCCGCGAAACTTTTTAACGTTGGGTGATCTTTTCGCGATCCGGCGAGGCGACGTCCCACAGGCGGACGGTGGTGTCGTAGCTGCCGGAAATCAGCGTTCCGGCGCTGGGGTAGAACGTCAACGTCGTGATCGAGCCGGTGTGGCCGACCAGACGGTGCCGCTCCTGCCGCGAGGGCACGTCCCAGAGATGAATCACGTTGCCGCTTCCACCCGAGGCGAGAAGATCGGAACCGCAGAAACATAGCGTCATGACTTCTTCGGGCCGCTCGGGCAGATCGGCGATGGGCTTGCCCGTCGACGCGTCGAGCAGTCGGACGACGCGTTGCAGACCGCCGGCAGCCAGCAATTTTCCATCGGGTGAAAAGGCCAAGGCGTTGATTCGTCGCGTGGAGACCTGGACGTTGGCGACATCGCGACCGGTAGCGGCTTCCCAGATGCGGAGCGCGCCGGATCGTCCGGCGGCGGCGAGCTTCGTTCCGTCGGGCGAGAAGCAGACGGCGCGGATATCGCGGCCCGGGGCGGTCAGTTCGCGGATCAGTCGGCCGGTTTCGGCGTCGTAGAGTTGCACCTTGTCGTCGAAGCCGGCCGAGGCGAGCATTTTTCCGTCGGGGCTATAGGCCAAGGTGAACACAACTTGATCTTGTTGGGAGAATGGACGCGGTTTGGCTTGCGGGGCGACGTCCCAGAGTTGGATGCGCCGGTCATCGCCCGCGGTGGCCAGTTGCAGGCCGTCGGGTCGAAACACCGACGATTTGACCCAATCGGTGTGCGACTTCCAGAGATAGGCGACCTTGCCCGTCTCGGCATCGAACACCCGAACGAAATGGTCGTCGCCGACGGTGGCCAGCAGTTTTCCCTCGGGTCCGATTGCCACACCGGAGATGACCGGGGTTTCGTCGGTGGTGTTTGGCGGGGCCAACTGGATGACCCGGCTAGCGGCCAGTTCGGGCACGGCCTCGGCCCAAGTCGTTGAGTTCCCCGCGACCAGGAGGATTCCGCAGACCAAGGAAAACGTGATTTTCGCCATGATTTTCACGCAGAGCTGAAAGGTTATCGGTCGGCGCGTTGGACCGGTTCGCGCACCGGACGCGCATCGTCTCTTCCTCTCTCATCGGCCGAACCGGGCCATTGGCCTGCGTGAAGTTTCAGCAAGATTCCGAGAGGGTAAAATGCGGTACATAGGAAAGATGGCAGCCCGTTTTTTACATAGGCCCGACACCTTGCCGGGTGTCGCGCGACGGTGTGGCCGTCGGCGATA
>JAEWUR010000198.1 GCA_023397045.1 Planctomycetota bacterium | reverse complement strand
GTTCGTATTCCCTGTATTGGGGCTCAGATAAGCAATGTGGGGAGGCCGACCAACGGGAGGCCGGTAAACAGGAGTCTTCGGCTATGAATCACCCGACATTATTTACCTGAGTATCAATAAAGCCTTGCGCCATACAGCCAAAAAGGCGGGCGAACTCTCGACCGGCATAAGCATCACGAAGTGAAACATGCCCCCTTGCACCTCACGCCCGCCAAGCCCGGTTGACCCTCGCCGCACCATGCGGTAGATTGGCGGCATGCGAGGCGGCCACCTCAAACGCCGTCTCCCATCCCGCCGACATCCCGCGCCAGGAAGTAGCCTTTCCAAATAGACGTTACTAATGGCAGGATCTATGCGCCATAATAGTAACCCGAAGCGTAAGCGAGGGATGGCATCGCTTACGCTTCGGGTTACCACGATCAACTCGATTCGCAGAGGCGAAAACATGGCAGCCCGTTCAGCAGTCCTTTTTCTGCTCGCCGCAATAACATCAATCGCGCACGCCGAACCCAATGTGCTCGAAAACGACCTAATGCGGGTTGAGGTCGACAAGTCGGGCCAATGGTCCATGCTCGACAAACAGAGCGGCGAACGATGGCCCTCCGAGGGAACGGCCAGCGCCGGCTCGGGCCAATGGCTCGACGACGGATTGGTCGACGCCAACGCCGACGCGGCCCATATAGTTCTTCGCAGCAAGAACGGCGCCACCGTGACGTTCGAACCGGTCGACGACGGCCGGTCGCTGGAAATCCGCTATGCCAGCCCGGACTCGCTGGACGTTCACGTCTTGAAAGACGCGTTGGCGATGACGAACCTCCAACAGGGAGCCATCGTCGTGCCGTGTCGCGAAGGCCTTTTGATTCCTGCCCGAAATCCGGTCGCCTTCCAACACGGCTTCGGCGCGTCGGAGTATGAAGGCTGCCACATGAATATGCTCGGCTTCATCAAGGCGGGCTCCGCGCTGTTGCTCTCGTGGGATGGCGTCGACGTTTGGCCGACGGTCGAAAGGACGCTGCACGCCGATCAGCCGTTTCAACAACGCCTGACGACCGACGTCGTACTCCACGGAAAAACTCAGTCGCTCCGGCTGACGCCGTTGGGCAAGGGCGATTGGAACACGATCGCGTCGGGCTATCGCCGCATCGCCGAAACGAAGGGGTTGGCCGTAACGCTCCACGAAAAAATCCGACGCAATGCCCATGCCGAGCAACTGCTCGGCGCGTCGAACGTCAAACTCTGGATGTGCCTCGCGCGGTATCTGAACGATGACAGCACCAAGGAAGAGTGGACCAAGGTCCACTGGACGTTTGACGAAGCGGCGCAGATGGCCGAACACCTCAAAAACGACCTGAAAATCGACCGCTGCCTGTTCATCCTGGGCGGTTGGACCGAGGGCGGCTACGATTGCCGCCACCCCGACGCTCTGCCGGCCAATCCCGAGTGCGGCGGCAACGACGCCCTCGCGGCGGCCGTCGAGCGGATCCAATCGCTCGGCTATCTCGGTTGCTTCCACGACAATTACCAAGACATGTACCGCGATGCCAAGAGCTGGGACCCCAACTTGGTCGAAAAGGCCCCCGACGGCTCGCTGGTCACCGGGGGGCGGTGGATGGGCGGTCGAGCCTATATGGTCTGCGCCTCAAAACAGATCGAATTGGCGATGCGACCCCAAAATCTGCCCGAAATCCAGCGGCTCTTCCATCCGCGAAGCTACTTCATCGACACCACCTTCGCCGTCCCTCCACGATGTTGCTTCGATCCAAACCATCCGATCGACCGCAACAAGGACGTGGCTCTCAAAAGCGAGCTTTCCGACAAAACCCGAGATATCTTCGGCCTCTTCGGAAGCGAATGCGGCCGCGAATGGGCATTGCCGCACAGCGATTTCTTCGAGGGCATGGTCGGAGTCGCCGGCACCTACTTCCATCAACTCAAACCGGACACCCTCGGCGCGATTCCCATCCCCTTCTGGGAAATGGTCTACCACGACTGCGAGGCGTGCTACGGCAAATACGGCTATGCACCGCAAGACGCCGCCGAGTATGTCGCCCATCATGTGCTATGCGCGCGCCCGCTCCATTACCATTCCATGCCGGATCACCTCTACTGGAAGCAACCCGTTGAGCCCACAAAAGACGACGAGAAGAACAAAGACCCTTTCGCGCATCCCTGGACGTCGCGATCCGATCTTGGCTGGGCCGCCGGCCTGCATCCGATCGACGCGTTCCTCAAAAATACGCACGAAATCCTTGGCCCTCTCAATCGCGTCACGGCCCACCAACGCCTGACGCAACTCGAACCGCTCACGCCCGACTGGCGGTTGCGCCGCGCGGTCTACGGCCAAGGCGCGGACGCAACGCACGTCATCGCCAATTTCGGATCGTCCGAAGCCGAGGTCGAAACGCATTTCGGCAACAAAGTGAAACTGCCAAAATGGGGATTCGTCGTCGAGTCGCCGGCCATCGTCGCGTTCTACGCGACCCAGTGGAATGGCATCCCATATCCCAACGGCGCGATGTTCACCCTCCAACCTGCCGACGGCGGCACGCTGCCCGACGCCAAACAAGTGCGCATCTTCCACGGTTTCGGCGATCCCGAAGTCCAATGGAACGGACGCACCCATCGCATCGAACGTGAAAACGTCGTCGAATGACGGCACTTGGCGACTCGGCTCGTTACAGCGACGCCCGCCCCGCCTGCAATAGCGAAAGCGGCTCGGCACGCCCCGTCGCGACCGCGGGCCAGAGAGCCGACGCGAGGCACAACGCCAGCGTGATCGAGAATCCAAACGCCAGCTTCGACCACGGAATGAACAACGGCGTCGCCAGCCCGCCAAAAAAGCTCACGTATTGCGAGATGCCGATGCCGCACCAGCCGGCCATGATGCCGAAGGCCAGACTCAATACGCACGCAATGACGCCGATCAGCAGTCCCTCGACCAAAATCATGCGCGTCATGGCCCAGCGAGTGACCCCGACGGCCCGCATGACGCCATACTCCCAACGCCGCGCGCGAACCGACGCCGCAATCGTGTTGACCACGCCGAGCGACGTGACCAGCAGCGTAATCAGCGGCAGTTCGCACATCGCCCAGATCATATCGTCGGCCCTGGCGGTAATCCGTCCCCGAACGTCGTCCGGCGTGCTGATGCGCAGCGAATCGCCGAACATCCTCGCCCCCATCGCCCAGGTGCCTTGCCCATTGACCGGCTGCTTCTCGCCAAGATTCCGGTCGGCGATCGCGCGCATCTCGTCGCCGATCCGCTCGACCCCAACGCTCTTGTCGATGTTCATCCAGAAAAAGTTGATCTGCTTCAGGTCGAAATCGCGGCGCACGTCGTCATAGTTGGCGAAAATCATCGCCGCCGACCGGCCGTCACGCCGGCGAAGCCCCGAAAACTTCGTCATCCAATGCCAACCGGGCAATTTCACCGCGCCGGCAATCGTATATTCGACCGGCTTCTCCGGTTTTTCGGGCGGGACAACCGAAAAACGATCGCCAACTCGCAAGCCCGTCGCCGCCAAAAAATGGTCCGGCACGATGCAACAACGACCGCCCGATTTCAGCTTCGACACCGCATCTTTCCACTCGCATTGAACGAACTCGGCATGGAGAACCGGTCGACGACCGCCAAACGCGACCTCCGGGTCAAGCCCGATCATAATCACGTTGTCCTGACGCGTCACCGAACTGCCGTGCTGACTGTCCGTAATGTCGCCGGCCAATCGCGGCTGCTCGACGGCCAGCGGAATGCACTCGTCGGCATTTACGCCTTTCACACGACGCACCGCGTCGATCTCCGCGTCGGGCAAACCACCTTGCTGAAACGCGACCAGCATGTCGGGCACCCAATCGCCCGGCGTGAACGGCTGCAACATCGAATAGCCCCAGACAAGCATCGAGGCGTACAACCCAAGCCCAACGCTCAGCGCAACCGTCGCGCCCAGAGTGCGCCAAAGGTTGTTGCTCAACTGCGACGCAAGCAGTCGCGGCTCCAGCCCGACCACGACCGCCAACAACGGACCGACCGCCGCCTCGGTGACAATAATCGCCAGCGGTGCGAGCATCAAGAAACCCAAGGCCATGCACGAATATCCGACCGCCGCATGGATGCCGTAACGCAATGCGTCAGGAACCGTCGCAACGTAGAGCAACAACGGATTGACGGCAATCAACGCAAGCCCAACGACGCCGATCACGAAGGCCCATTTCAGACTCGGCCGCGTCGATCGGCGCGGTGACATCGCTTCCAACGGATCGACGCGCATCGCCTGCCACGCCGGGAAGATCGACGCCGCCAACGCACCGCCAATCGCGCTGATGCCGGTCAAACCAATGCACCACCAACCCAGCGAAACGCCCTCCGGAAACAGCGTCGGCCTGGAACTACTGACCATCGTCAGCAGTAACCAACCGGCGACCAAGCCGCCACCCCAGCCGATCAACGCCAGCAGCATGCTCTCGGCGCCGATCACTCGGGCGATCTGCCCGCGAGTGAGCCCGACCGCCCGCATCACGGCAAACTGCCGCACGCGCTCGTGAACGCCCATGCTGAGCGTCGTAAAAATAATGAACAACGCGGCCAGCAGTGACATGCCCGTGGCGGCCCACGCCTGTTTTCGCGTGTTTTGGGCCATCATGCCCTCGTCCATCGCAACTTTCAGGTCGTCGACGCCGACCAGCAACACCGGCGGCTCGACCTCCGCAAGCCGGTCGGTCCATTGGCGTCGAAAGGCGTCAAGATCGGCGTCCTTCCGTAACTTGATGTTGATCAGGTTCGTCTTTCCCAACGCTTCCGCCGGCACGGTCGCATCGCTGTCGTTGTGCCGTGGGCTGTGAGCGATTCGCCGAGCCAAAGCCATCGGCACGTAAAGCGCCGAGGCCGCAGGTCCGATCGGCGCGCCGCCCGGCTTGCGCATCACCGGCCGCCCGGTCGACGACGTCGTGGGCTTTTCGCTCAACGGCTGCGACATCACTTGCTTCGTGATACCAACGACCTTGAGCCGATATTCTTTCGTTCCAAACATCACGATCAACTCGTCGCCAAGACCAAGCTTCCACTGGTCGGCCATAAGGTTGCTTACGACCGTCTCGCGAAGCTTCGGATCGTCATGCCGAATCCATCGCCCGGCCGTCAACTCGTACGGCGACTCCTCGGCATCGGTGCCGACCAACGTCGGCGACATGAACATCATGCGCCGGAAGTTCGCCGGCGGCCCGCCCGGCCGCTTTGTTATTGTCCCCTCTCCCTTTGGGAGAGTCTTTTCCAACGTCCCCTCTCCCTTTGGGAGAGACTCAACAACCGTCCCCTCTCCCTTTGGGAGAGGGTTAGGGTGAGGGCCGTTTGCCGATGGCGAATTGCGGATGGCGGATGGCGGAGACGACAGTGAATTCCCACCCGCAGCTTTCTCGCGATTCCTGCCGCCCTCACCCCCGGCCCCTCTCCCGCTTGCGGGAGAGGGGAGA
>JAEWUR010000146.1 GCA_023397045.1 Planctomycetota bacterium | reverse complement strand
GTTTTTGGATTTTGGTGTTTGGGTTTTGGGGATTGGTGATTTGAGATTTGAGATTTGAGATTTGAGATTTGAGATTGGAGATTGGAGATTTGAGATTGGAGATTGGAGATTTGAGATTGGAGATTTGAGATTTGAGATTGGAGATTGGAGATTGGAGATTGGAGTAGCGCTATGCTTGCTGGTAATCGGCCACTTGCCTCTTGTCGGATCGCCAATCGGTGATCCCTAATCCCTGCCCATGCGACGACCGTTGTGGATTCCCTGGCGTTGGTGGAGGCGAGCGGCGCAGTTCGCGGTGCTGGTCGCGTTTCTTTGGCTGTTTCGGCGCACGGAATACACGGGCTCGGATGAGCTTGGCGGTGGCGAGCATTTTCTGTTTCACCTCGATCCGCTGGCCGGCGCGGCGGCGATGCTGGGCGCAAGGCAGTTCATTGTCGCATTCGTTCCGGCGTTGGCGATCCTTGCTTTGACGATGGTCTGGGGCCGGTTCTTCTGCGGCTGGATCTGTCCGCTGGGCACGCTGCTGGATTATTTTCATCGGCTGACGCGCCCGATCGCGCGGCGGACGAATCGGCTGTTCCAAATTCCCAACCGAACGCGCGCGATCAAGTATGTTTTGCTGATTGCGGTGTTGATCTCGGCGGTTTTTGCATTTCCGCTGGTCGGCTGGGTCGATCCGTTCGCGCTGTTGGTGCGCGGGTTGACGTTCTGGGCCGACCCGGCGCTGTTCCGCGGCGTCGACACGATGATCGGGTGGCTTGGCGACGGCGACACGGCGGAGAAATTTCAACCGGCGATCCAGTTTGTTCGGAAACACTTGTTGCCGTTCAATGCGATGACGTTCCAGTTGGTCGGGGTTTCGGCGGCGCTTCTGGCGTCGATTTTCTTTCTGGAATTCGTGGCGCGGCGGTTTTGGTGCCGGTACGTTTGTCCGGCGGGCGCGATTTTCGGGTTGTTCTCGCGCCGATCGGCGGTCAAGCGGTTGCCGGCGGTCGTGTGCAAGACGTGCGGGCGATGCGCGACCGACTGCCGGATGAACGCGCTCGATGCGACGACGGGCCTTTCGCCGGAAGAGTGTACGTTGTGCATGGATTGCGTGTCGTATTGTCCCACGGGCGTTGTCCAATTCAGGCGGAAGAAATCGCCTGCCCGAAAGTTGGGGCATCGGCCGGTCGATTTGACGCGGCGTGGATTGTTGACGGGCATTGCGGCGGGCGCGGCGATTCCCGGGGTCGCGTTGGCGGCTCGTTTGGGGCAGGAGAAGACGGTATCGCCTTATTTGTTGCGTCCGCCGGGGGCGGGTGATGAGTCGACGTTCTTGAATCTCTGCATCCGATGCGGCGAGTGCATGAAGGTGTGTCCGACGAACGTGTTGCAGCCGATGATTTTTGAATCGGGATTGGAAGGGGTATTTTCGCCGCACCTGATTCCGCGGTACATTTTCGAGCAGAGTTTTTGCGAGTATTCGTGTACGCTCTGCGGGCAGGTTTGTCCGACCGGCGCGATTCCGCGATTGACGGAAGAGGAGAAACACGCGGAGCCGATCGGGAAGGCGTATTTCGACCATCATCGGTGCCTGCCGTGGGCCGAGGAGACGCCGTGCATCCGTTGCGAGGAGATGTGCCCTGCCCCGGAAAAGGCCATCAAGATCTTCAAGACTTACACGATCAAGGGCAAGGACGGCGCCGACGTCGAGATTCATCAGCCGTATGTCGATCGGGACCTGTGCGTGGGGTGCGGCATTTGCGAGAGCAACTGCACGATCGAGGGCGTGTCGGCCATTCGCGTGCAGCGCGTCGAGTCGCCGGACCCCGGCACGGAGTTTTTGTTGAAAGGCGAGCCGGAGAAGAAGGACGAGGGTACGCCGGCGTCGAGCAATCCTTACGGGTGATGGATGGCGGATGGTTGTTGGGGTCGGTTGGAGGAGGCACGGGCCGCAAGCGGGCCCGCTACACGTTGAGGGTGGGGCGGTGTTGGGGTTTGGATGCCGAGGTAGGGAATGGTGGATGACGCTGGGCACTGGCAGAGCCAGTGGCACGCAACTGAGGAGCAGCCCTCACCCTAGCCCTCTCCCGGAGGGAGAGGGGACTTGGCAGTTGCCAGTGGCACGCAGTTGGGGAGCAGCCCTCACCCTAGCCCTCTCCCGGAGGGAGAGGGGACCTGGCGGTTGCGATCTCCCGGAGGGAGAGGGGACTTGGCAGTTGCGATCTTCCGAAGGGAGAGGGGACCTAACAGTTACGTGCGACCGAGAAGGCTAATCCTATTGCGATCATCGCGAACCAGAATGTTTTGCGTCGCGCGAGATTGCCGGGCAATGGGCGATAACCATGCGCGAGACGCCACTCGGAGAGGGTGACGTAGGCGGCCAGCGGGAGAAGGCCTATCCAAAGGGCGTTGTAGTGCAACGCGGCGATCAGCCGGCCGTGCAGCAGTTCATGGGTTGCCCGGGTGGCGCCGCAGCCGGGGCAGTCGAGGCCGGTGATGGCATGGAACGAGCAGGCGGGTATGTGAATCTTGGAAGGATCGACCCACCAGAGCAAGGCGAGCAGCAGCATGGCCGGCACGACGAGCGGAAGTGGAGAGGCATGTCGGCCGAACGTATTGTTCGACGGCGTCGTCTCGTTCGCCAGCAGCGGAGAATTGCTCGACCGGTTCAACTTCGGAAAGCTCCTTTGACGGTGATGTCGTTCAGGACGACGAGCGCCCAGATGCCGAACGGCACGCCCAAGAGACAGCACGGCGAGGTGCATGGGATCACGGCGATGATGGCGGCGGCCACCGCGAGTTTGTAGTTTTCGAGGCTTTTCATTTTCATCGCTCCGGCGATCACGACGGCGCAGGCGAACAGGCCGATCAGGCCGAACAGGAGATTGACGCCCGATCCGATGACGACGGGAATCGCCTCGGGTCCTTGGGGAGCGATGTGGACGCCGAGGGTCATTTGTACCAAGCAGGCGAGTATGCCGATGAGTTGGGCGAGGACGCCGATTCCGCCGGTGATGATCAGCGCGGTTGCGGGCGTCGACACGCGATCGATCGGGGAGACGAAAAACGCTTGTTGGCCGGGTTGGCCGTAAGGGTTTTCGGCATGACTCGTATGGCTCCACGAGGAGGACGGTCCTGAGCCGCCGGCCGCTGGATGGGAGAAGGAGTCTTGCAGCGGGGCCAACGGCGGGCGGGAGCCCGGCGATTGACTTTGGTTGGGGATTTGGCTGAGGGCGCCGCATTCGGGACATTGGGCTTGTCGGCCGGCGGTGTCGTCGCCGGTTCGCAGCAGTTTGCCGCATTGGTTGCATCGGAACTCGATAGGCATGAGAGG
>JAEWUR010000141.1 GCA_023397045.1 Planctomycetota bacterium | reverse complement strand
GATGTCGCCGGGCTTGGACGTGGCGCAGATCAATTCGAACACGTGGGCGATCAGTTCTCGCGGTTTCAACGGCATCTACGCCAGGCAGTTGCTCGTGTTGATCGATGGGCGGTCGGTGTACACGCCCGTGTCGTCGGGCGTGTATTGGGACGTGCAGGACGTTTTGTTGGAAGACGTAGATCGCATCGAGGTGATTCGCGGCCCGGGGGGAACGCTCTGGGGCGCGAACGCCGTGAACGGCGTGATCAACATCATCACGAAGAAGTCGCAGGATACGCAAGGGGCCTACGTCGTTGCCGGCGGCGGCACGGTCGAGCGGTCGATGGAAGGCGTTCGCTACGGCGGTCAAATCGGCGAGAGCGGTTGCTATCGCATTTATGGCAAGTATTTCGACCGCAGTCCGTATTACGATCCGACCCAGCCGGCGGTGGACGGCTGGAATCAGGGCCGCATCGGGTTCCGGACCGACTTCGACTTGGATCGCGCGAAGGACTACAACTTGACGGTGCAGGGCGACCACTACGTTGGAACCGACGGGATGTCGGCGGGCTTCTCGTCATTTACGCCGCCCTATTACACGGTTCGAGACGGAGCGATTCACAACTCGGGCGAAAACGTGTTGGCACGGTTGACCCGCACCTATGACGATGCCTCGGATTGGACGCTGCAAACGTATTTCGATCAGTTCGCTCGGGATACGATTCTCAACTCGGAGATCGTGCAGACGTTCGACGTGGAATTCCAATACCGGTTTCCCATGGGAGATCGCCACCAGATCACTTGCGGGGGCGGCTACCGGTACATCAATGAGGACTGCCCCAGCGCCGATCCTTTCACGGCCAGCATCCAGCCGTCGGTGCAGAACACGTTCGTTGCCAATCAGTTCGTCCAGGACGAGATATGGCTCAACCCCGACTTGGTAAAATTGATCATCGGCTGCAAGCTCGAACAGAACGGCTATACGGGTGTCGAGTACGAACCGAACATTCGATTGCTCTGGACGCCGGACCACAAGCACACGTTCTGGGGCGCGGTATCCCGCGCCGTTCGCACACCGGCCCTTTTTGAGCGGAGTCTTTTTGCCACGACCGCGACGACGACGCCCAGTTTCGTTCGCGTGCTTGGCAACCCAGGTTATGTTTCGGGGACGGTTTTTGCCTACGAATTAGGATACCGGGCACAGCCGTCCGAACAGTTTTCTTACGATATTGCGACTTTTTACAATGTGTATGACCGTCTTTCTTCGAGCAATGTGATTGGATTCCAGCCGTCGCCGGGCCCGATGGTCATCACGCAATTCGCCAATGAGGCTTTCGCCGATTCGTATGGCGCCGAGTTGGCGACGAACTACGCCGTTTCGGAACGTTGGAGGGTGTCTGCGCAGTACACGTTTCTCCGGGTGTTTGAGTATGGCAACAGTCTGGTCGGCGAAAACACCAACAGCCCGAAACACCAGGTCGGCCTGCGTTCATCGTGGAATCTCCGCGAAGATCTCGACTTCGACCTGATGCTTCGCTACGTCGATTGTCTCGTTTCGCTCGACGTGCCCGCCTATACGACAATGGACATGCGGCTGGCGTGGCGTCCGCGCAAGCAATTGGAATTGGCGGTGGTGGGGCAGAACCTGTTGCAAACCTACCATTGGGAATACGGCCCGTTCTACGAATTCCCGGGCTATGCCGTTACGGAAGTGCCTCGCGGCGTCTATGGCACCGTGACATGGCGACGATGAGTTCTTGAGGTTCAGCGACGCGCTGACGTCAATAAGAGACCGTATACGGCGGGAACTCCCCCACCAACGTCAAGGCACGACGTCAAACGTCCTTTAGCTCCTTGTGGCAAAGCCACCAGTCAAGGCACTCGAACTTTCCTGCTTTGGAGTCGGCCAGGCGCTGCTTCGCGTCGTCCACGCTGCTTGCTGGCGGGATAATCACGTGGTTTTTGCCCACCACTTCGCTATCCGGCCACTGAGCGGGCATGGCTACCCCGTGCTTGTCGGAGACCTGCATGGCTTTGACCGCGCGGAGGATCTCGTCCATATTGCGTCCCAACTCCTGGGGGTAATACAGGATAATACGTATGGTGCCCTCGGCGTCCACAACGAATACCGCTCGCACGGTGTTGCTGCCCTTGCCGGGATGAATAATCCCCAGCGTCGACGCAACCTTTCCGTCGTCGGCGATAATGGGGAATTCAATTTCAACCCCGATGTTGTCCTTGATCCATTCCTCCCATTTGATGTGCGCAAAGACTTGATCTACGCTCAGACCGATAAGCTCGCAGCCCAGTGCCTTAAATTTGCCGTAACGTTTCTGAAAGGCCACGAATTCGGTGGTGCATACGGGCGTAAAGTCAGCCGGGTGACTGAACAATATGAACCATTGGCCCTTATAGTCACCAGGTAGCTGCTTTACTCCACGCGTGGTCTTGACCATCATTTCAGGGAACTTGTCCCCAAGAAGCGGCATGGTTTTTCTACCTTGATCTTCCATCGGATTCTCCTATATCAACTAATGTCAAAATTCGTTCGCAAAGACCACCGACCAACGAGGGCGGGGCTTAGGTGTTGAGGAAGCAGACCTGGTTGGCAACGCTGCTACCCTGTTTTTAAGACGATCGCTTCCATTACTGGACATGAGCTAGATTTCTTACGGTCACCATTATACAGCCAACATCCCCAGCGTACAGTGTATAGCAGCAACGCAATTCCCGCCGGCAATTCCCGGGACACAAGGCAATTCCCGGGACACAATACTCATTTCACGTCACTCCGTGATTAATCAAGTATTGTGTATCTGGAACTGGCCCCCCCCCGGAACTGGACTCGGTGCCCTCTACGCATTTCCCGTTCCGCGGCACGTTGGGCAAGTTCTTTCTTCTGGTACGGTGATCGTCTTATCACCGTGACAGGTCTGACACGTATCTCCAAGGACTTTGCCCGACCCATCACACGTCGGACAGGTTTTCTTCACCTGTACGACGATAGTTTTCCTGCCGCCACATGTGCGGCAGGTGGCTTTCTCGTTGCGAACATCATTGCTACGTCCTGCTGGCATGATCTATCCTCCCGTAAGAATGGGGACAACTGTTACGGCACCGGTCCGCACCGCAATGGAAAAAGCGAACATCACCAATTTTCTGGAACTCGTGCAGCCCGACAATCAGTGGCTTTACCTCTTCCCTCTAGCAGTAGAAGTCCACGCCTGAGCACCCTTTTTTGCTGCAAGACCTCTTAAACGAACGGCCGCATTGACAGTCACAGGTTAGGATGATGGTTGAGCGGTCATGGTCGCCACCGCAGTTGCCGACCCAGCGACCACACCCCTTGATGGCGGTTTGCGGCTGTCTACCGCTCACTTGCGAGACGGCCCTTTTCACCTTGGCTTTCGAGACCGCGATCTTCCTTTTTACTGAATTCGTCGCCTTGGACGTTGATAACGGAGCAGTCTTCTTTTGGCCCATGCTGTTTCTCCGTTTCCAAGACGGGGCAAGGGTTAATGCCTTACTTTGCTGACATCGCACCTGCCGGTTGTTAATATAGACAGCACGAACGATTGGTGCAAGCCCCCCCGTCGCGTCGCACACTACAAGAAACTCAGTTGCAGTACCCCCTTGCGGGATGGTTTGGTGCGTTGACGAAGGAGGTGCGAGTTGCTATAGTCGGTACGTATTTTGCTTGGAAACAACCGGTCCTGAGGAGCGTATTTTGGGGCATCGGCTATGTTCGATTTTTCTAAGGGACTCGCTGTTTGAGAAATAGTAACATCGCCTTAACCCCAACCACAAACGAGGAATCTAAGATGCGCACTTCCATCACCGTCGGTTCGCTTCTTTTGCTCGCCGTCGCCCAGTCGGCCATTGCCGGCCAGATCGTCCTATCGCCACTCGACGACGGGCAACTCAGCCGCACCGCCTACGGCCAGCCTTACGTCCTCACGAATCCGTCACCCTTTAGCGGTCTGGTGGTGGACCGCGACCTGGAAGACACCGGTGAGTTGCACGAAGGTTTTGCGGAGTATTCGCTGGCCTCGCTTCCCAACAACGCCACGGTCACTTCCGGCTCTCTTTCCTTCCACGTTGGGCTCTACGAGGCGTCAAGTGCGGGCAGTCCCAGTCTGAGCGTCCATCTTTTTGACGGCGGCGACGGACAAATAACCTACGCTGACATATCGAAGTCGTTGGTCAACGTCGCCCAATCCCAAGACATTACCGGCCTGGGCGTCTACACGACCGATTTCATGAGCGCCTGGTGTTTTAACCATCGCGACGAGTATTTTCCCAGCGGGTACGTCGGCCTCGACCTCTCGGCCCGCGTCGAAGACCACACGGTCAAGGTCTGGTCGCTTTCGGACGTACAATACGGTTTTCAACCGCCCAAGATCATTCTGAACTACACGGTCCCGGAACCCGCCAGTTTCCCCCTATTTGGCGTTGCCGCCGCCCTGCTCTTCCTCGGTCGGCGAAAGATGGCAGGACGCTGACATCATTGCCCCCCCTCTGGTGTATCGTTGGTCGAGCAAATTCGTGTCGAATTGCTTGTGTTGGTTGTAGGGAAATGTTAGCATGGGGGGGTAGTTTCATAATCCATAGATTGTGGTTTCACCAGCATTGGTAGGTGTTGCGATGGCGACAATGCGCGAATGGGTCGATCGCCTCGTGCCGAACTCGGCACTGAGCATTACGGTAACAACGATCGTTGCGTTGCTCTTGATCGTCGGTTTCTTAGCCCACGACATTCAGTTGGTCAGTCTCAACGCGGAGCTCGACAATGGCTCGGGTTTGTTGAGCGACCGGCCGTTGATGTTGCCGGCAAGCAAGGCGGGCGATGCGAACGATGACGAGATCTTCCAGGCCGACTTCGACGTGCTCGACGAAATTGACGAAGAAGCCGTTGCGCGGCGCGACCGAAACGCGTCCGATCGACTGGCGTCGCTCGATGTCGCGCCGAGCGTGCCTGTGGCACCGGCAGGCCGTTATAGTTCGAACCCGGTTGCACCGGCGGCCGATTTGGTTGGATGCGTCGGTCTGCTCGGTCGAACGGCGGATTGTCAATGGGCCGCCGACGCCGGAAGTCTGAGCGACGGCGCCAAGCTGCATGTTGGCCAGACGCTGAACATTGCGGCCGGGCTGGTGGAA
>JAEWUR010000384.1 GCA_023397045.1 Planctomycetota bacterium | reverse complement strand
GTTGTACGGCGGAGAGCTCATCGTAGTTGAACCGTTCCGGCCAGGCGATCGCGGCACCGGCGTCCATTGCGTCACGATGATGTCCATAGAACTCGGTTGCGTCGGTCAAGCCCCGTTCGGCCCGGAGGCTTTCCGATCGGATCTCGGCATATTTCTGCCAGAGTTTTTCGTCCGTCGGGAACGAATAGACCATTTTGGTCCGTTCGCCCTGCCATTGGGGATGTTTATCCCGATTGAGGATCCGATCGGCCATGTCTTCCGGGCGGATGACGGTGCAAGGCATAACGCCGGCAATCTTCTTGCCGGGTCCGGCTAGGCCGAGAACGGCGCCGGCGAGAATGCTCTCCCGTGTGGCACACTGCGAGATGCTTCGGGCCGACTCATCGGTCTGCGGATCGTCCAACACGACCAACGACGGCCGGACCGATTGGCCGTCGGCCCGCTTGAACTTCATGCCCCGGATACGCCCGGTGATGCCGGCCACCTTGATGATTGCTCCCGAAGCCCGGCTGCCGGGCATCGTCGGCATCACAACTTCCCGAGCCGTCCAACCGATGTGCGTGCGTTCCCCTTTGTAGAGTTGCCCACTGCACCGGTTGGCAATCCCGTCGAGACATTGGATCGGATAAACGACCTCCGGGAAATCCTCCAACAGCAGATCGTTGCTGGAGACTCGTCGCGCCATGATCTACTCCTCTGGTCCTCCTTCTTTGAGCCGACGCACTTGTTCTCGAAGCCGTCGCAACTGCTCAGCAGTCAGGCCACTGGCCTCGCGGAGCAATTCAGGCAGTTCAGTGGGTTGACTCTGGATGATCTGCGACAAATCCCCTGGAACCCGGCCCGCCAGAGCAATCCATTCATCGGGGTTTTCTCCCAAAAGGCTTGCCATGCGGCTTACGCGATCGGCAGTTGGCGGCATCACATTGCACTGTTCGACCTGCGATAGGTATGTCGGGCTGATTCCAACCAATTCAGCGAATTTGCGCAGGCCAATTTTTTTCTCAAGGCGTTTTGCACGAAGAATCTGACCAAAAGGCAATGAATGTTGATCCATACGGCTAGCTTCGTTCTTGTCCTTATGACTTCCCACCATCTATTCCTTATCTATGCCTCTTTGGTGTATCCGAAGCATTTTCGCTGCCTCACCCCACGTGTCCACCAGTTTTTCGACCGGCGAAGAAAACACTCTTTGGAGTCGCGGCAATTGGCGATCATCAACCTCATAAACCGCATCGCTCTCCAACAACCGCTGTGAGTCAAGCTCTGCCACCAAGGCACCGGGTTCGGTATGCTCATAGTATTTGTCGCGTAGTTTCTTTTCCTTCCATTCGGGCCCCAAAAACGTCTCATGCAAGGGGTGAGTCGAGATTCGTTTGCCGACCTTAAGCCGATCCGCATTTGAATACGGAAGCACCTTCGCCTCCGAAGGCTGAACGAAGAGCACTTTCGAGAGGCAATGGAGAATCTGTTGTTCGCGCTCCGGATCAACGAAATAGCCGGGAGTTTCTTCAAGACGGGCCTCCTCCCGGCTCGCTGCCACGCTGAATGATTCCGGGGACCAAACGTATTCCGGGACCTTTGGAAAAGTTTCCGATGCCGGTAGAATCACCCGCTCTACTTCGAGGTGAAACTGGTACTTGGGACGAACAACACCGTCCACCAGCGACGAGTTTACATATTGCGTTGGGAAAGAAAAATCGTACACGAAGACCTCGCGACCAGACCACAATCGCACTGGTGCTCGGATACCCTGCTGTCCCTCTCGGCGTGCCGCAAGTTCCGTGTCATCCCAAAGAACCGCCTCAAAACCTGCAACCGGAGCAACCGACTGGTTCGTCCCGCGAAGCTGAGAGTCTATCCCCGCCTTGCTTGTTGTGATGTGGCACTGAAGCAGAATTGGCTGTCGTGCCGAGGCCAAGTCGGCTTCAGAATTCCAAACGAGCACCAGGACTCGGTTCCCACTCCGCCAAACAAGTTGGCCATCCTCTTCATCCAGCACCTGGAGGTAGATTCCGCGGCCTCTCAGCGCCAACCAATCGCCACCGTTCGGGGGGACCTTTCGAACCGCGAGCAGGATTGTGTTCTCCTGAAGCGGCGCGGCGGGTGAACGCCGGCAACCCTTCTCATACCATTCGCGGAATTTTGGTTCGTTGGTCGAATCTGCAGGCAGGCATAGTGGCATGCCCCATGCGTCCAGCAGGTGTCGATTCACATCGCTGGCAATCGAAGCCCCCGTGCCGTCTAGGTCCTCTGGCGCGAACTCCATCTCGAATCGGATTGACGCCTCGGCGTTACGTGGCCCTTTGGGACCTATTGCTCGCCGAGTCCAATTGTGCGACCCAATGTACACAACTGACTTCTGTTCCTTTTCCAGCCACAAATACACCAGCTTGGAATGAAAGAGGGATATTTCGCTTGGCTCGCCTTCTTCCTTGACGAGAGGGTCCATGAAGTACTTCAGCCGCAACTGGGGCAATTCCGACTGCAGACGCAGCAGAGGTTCATACCCGCACGAGCAGCTCAGAGAACCAACACCGAATGAACGATCATCCCGCAGCACCCGATTGAGAAGATGGCGACCAATCGAATCCACGCCCCCATTGGAAATATATGCAACCAGAAAGCGGCATACCGTGGCCTTTGCCAAATCGCGCTGCAATTGCTCGCGATACTCGAGCGACACCAGTTCTTTGCTTAAGAGTTTCATGATTATGCCGCATCATCCTCGTAGGTCACGTTGAATACCATGTCCTTCAGCCACTTTCCAAAACTCTCATTGTCGCTGAACTGCTTATACAACTCCGTATGATCCGCCAGGAGGTCTGTCATTACTTTGGCAAGCGCCTTGTCGTGTTCGAGACGGGCCGCCTGTTTGTCGGAGTTCTTTCGCGCGTTCTGGTACGCCTTGTCGGCCGCAACTTTCGCCGGGATTTCTTCCGTAATCACCTTTCGTACCTTGTCTGCATCTTTCCAAGGGATGCTGCCCCATTGGTCGTTAAACGCCTTAACGATGTTGCTTAGTCGATCGAGTTCCGGCTCACGTTTCCCACCGCCACCGCCAAGGGGAACCGGCTCGAGCGTTGCATCCTCATCGGGAAGCGCGATTGCCATCTGGGCCTGCACTTCGACACGGTAGCTATCCATATCGATCGACTCCAGAA
>JAEWUR010000118.1 GCA_023397045.1 Planctomycetota bacterium | reverse complement strand
GCTGTGGCGATCAACTGCCGAACTTCGTCTTCCGTAAACAGATGGGCCATGCCTCCTTCATAACCCATGCCCCCCAATCGCGCAATACCAATTCCTCAAAATCCGTGAACGGTTACGGTCAACCTTCCAGTGACGGATGGAGTCATGTTCGGGCGCATGCCCGACGAGATAGAGCGAACCGCGATGATAGGTCAGCCCGAAAGGATGGATGTCGTAGGTTACCGGCTCGGTCGCTTGAAGCGATTGGTAGGTGATGAACGTCACCCGGCGTTCTTCAATGGCCCGCATGAGCGTGTCGATCAGGTCGGCTTTTTCAGAGTAGTCGCTGGCACCGACCGTGGTTTGGTGGAAAATGGCGGCAAATCGATCAATGTACTTCAGCGCCTCAAGGCGAACAGGGTAGCCCGCGACGAACGAGTCATAACCCATTGAGACTACGGCGTTTATGGAGCCAGTTAGCCCGCCAGGATATTGAAATGGCGTGTGTACTTGCGAATCGTACGGTGCAAGATTGGACAAACATTTCGGTACGTGGGTACCATAGAAGGAAGAGACGAGCGTCGTAAGTCGCTTTTCTGAAAAAGGTTATGGCTGAGGGTCAAACAAAATGAAAAATTCAAGAAGATTTTTGCCGGGAAGTCGCCCGCGTCCGCCCTAGTAACAATAGCGAACGAGTTACAGGTCATTGTTTGTGTAGTACCTGCTTTGTGGTGCGTGAGTGGTAAATGCTATGGGATCACATGAACCGGATTTTGATTTGCGCCGCGAGGAGTTCGTCTGCCTATTCCGGCAATACGAGCGAGGCATTTACCGATACATCCTTTCATTGGTTCTCAATATTGCTGCTGCAGACGAGATTAGCCAGAACACAAGTCTTGAGCTCTGGAAGGGGTTTGGTGGCTTCGATTTGAACACGGACTTTGGGGCTTGGGCTCGCACCATCGCATATTATCAGGTTCTCACTTATCGAAAGGCTAATTCGCGCAATAGAGTGGTGTTTGATTCGGAGCTGTTGGACGTTGTCGCCGACCGTGCGACTGCACGGTACAGCAGGCTGGTTGACCGGCAGAGCCACTTGGTTGACTGTCTGGCAAAAATGAGCGAATACAAACAGCAGATTATCAGACTCTACTATCGCCTCGGGATGACAACCAAGGCGGTCGCAGAGCGTCTTGGTAAGAACGTTGCCGCTGTAGAAACAACGCTTATACGGACACGTCGCTCCCTGTATGACTGTATCGAAGCGGCCGTGCGACGGGAGGAGCGAACATGACAAGTGGTCCTCCGCAAAGCAATCCTGCGTTTGATGAGATGCATGATTTGGTCACAAGGATCCTGCGCGAGGATATTCTCACGGGGCAGGAACTCCGCTTAAGGGAATTGATCCGGCAGGATATTGGCCTATGCGATCTTTATCTGAACCTAGTTTTCGAGTCAAGCATATTGCTCGATTGGGCTGGGCATGACGAGCTGGCGAGAAATGTCACGATGGGTGAAAATCCTCTTGCTCCTTCTTCCCCCAGCCTATTTAGCCTCACGACAACCTACCTCTCCTCCGGTTGGCCGGTGGCGTATTTGATCGCAACGGTGATTTTTGCGGTTGGGGCCGTGATTGGGACGTTTATCACGGTGTCGCGCCCGATGCACGTTGCATTGGAGTCGTCTCCCGCCACTCATTCGCCTCCCGCCAGTCATGGTATCGAAATACCTCAAAGAGAAAGAAACATTGTCGGCCAGATCACCGGCATGGCCGGCTGCAAATGGGCCGGAACAGAACGAGTTGCGCGCGAGGTGGCCCTGGGAACGACATACGAGCTGGCGGCTGGTTTGCTCGAGATCACCTACGACACGGGAGCGAAAGTCATATTGCAGGGACCCGTCACGTATGAAGTCGATTCGGCCGACAGCGGGTATCTGTCGCGCGGGAAGCTGACGGCGCGCGTGGAGACGAACAATGTGGCCAGTGGCCAGTGGCCAGTGGTCCGTGAGAAACAGAGCGTGTCCGGCATTCATCATTCATCATTCAACATTCAGCGTTCCCCCTCGCTACCGGCGACCCCCGGCCCGCTATTCACGATCAAAACGCCCACGGCGATCGTGACGGATCTTGGCACCGAGTTTGGAGTGGAGGTGGATCGCAACGGCGCCAGCCAAGTCGATGTATTGCAGGGTCGCGTCGAGATGAAGCCCGTGGATCGTGGCGCTACGGACAACGCGTCCCTTCAACTGGCCGCCGGCGAATCCGTTCGCCTTGGTCCGGGGGAATCGAATGTTCAGCGGCTGAAGTTCGATCCGTCGCGATTCGCGCGAACGCTCGTGCGTTCGTCGGCGGAACCTCTTGGGCTGGTCGTTGCCGACGATTTCAACTATCCCGACGGGCCGCTGGAGGGTCAAGGCGGGGGCATGGCCGGAAATGGCGGACGGTGGATCGGTCCTTGGTTCCGAGGCGGCTTGGTTGCCGATCGTCGCGCGGTTTTGCCGGAATCGAGCGTGGTTTCCAGGATGTTTTTGACTTCCGCTCCAGGTTCATCGGAGCGTCCGCTCTATTTCTCGGCACGTTTCAAGAAGACGGGCGATGCCGCGAGCGTCTCTTGTCTTCAATTGGTTTCGTCGATGAACGACGATGGCGGCGCCTACGAGGATGCAACGATCGGGCTTTGGACGGATCGCTTCCGCGTATGTCTGAGCGGCGGAACGCAAGAAGACGTTCATTATGAGAATTTTGGGCATTACACGTCGGAGACGGAAGTGCTGATCGTGGCAAAGCTGGAATTCAACGTTCCCGATGGGAAGAAGCGGCTTCAGGCCTGGGTGGATCCAACCGGCGTGGAGACGGCCTCCGTTGTCTCCAGTCCGATGATCGCGAATCTGAATTGGACCGCACCGTGCTGCGTGCATCTGCGGAACTGGTCGGGACCGACCGGAACGTGTTTCGTCACGGACGTGCGAATCGGCTATACGTGGGAATCGGTTGTTGACGCGAACGGTAATACGAAACCCAAGGAGGCATTGCCTGTGGAATGATCGACGGTCAGCGTGAGGCAGCGCGGGAGGCTCCGGCAGTCGTGAGCCGGTGATCCCGTGGGGCAACGAGCGGAATGTCACGGCAACTCACTCCGGATGGTCCGGGGAGAATCATAACCTAATCGCAATTCGAGGAGTGTCACGGTGAGTACTATGTCAAAAACGATGTTGAGCGGGATGGCGGCGGTTGTTTTTTTGGCGATGGTTGCGTCGGCCTCGGCGGCTGTTGTGCAGACGGATTCGTCAAGTATGGCGGACAATTTTAACTCGCTGATTTCCGCGACCGACCTGGTCAACGCGGGTCAGGCAAGTCTGGCGTCGGCGACCACGATCTCGGGAGATTGGTGGGTTGGCGGCGCTCAGTTGGCCGGCACCCAAGACGGCATGGGTCAGACCGGCGTCGATGCACAATATGCGGGCGGCGTCTTTGACCCAATCGTCTGGGAGTATGCGTTAAACACCGATCCAGGAACGGGCGGCAGCGCTCTGGGATATGATATCCATCAGGTTGATTGCATCAGCGGATGGTATGCGGCCGAATGGTTTGCCAACCAGTCGTGGTCCATGTCGGTGGCGACCGTGGGCGATCCGACGACGTTCTCGGAAGTTCACGCCGTGTCGTACAGCCCCTTCGCTGACGACGGCACCGCGGATTACGGTTACGCTCACGTTCGACTTACGGACGACGCGGGCGTCATTGCCTCGGGGGTGTCCGCGATTCGTTTTTCAGCCGCCGCTCCCAACGGCTTGACGATCATCAGCGAGATGGACATTCACGGCACAGCCACAGTGCCCGAACCGTCATGTCTTGTTATGACCGCATTGGGACTTGCCGGACTTCTGGCGTATGCGTGGCGTAAGCGGCGGTAACGTCGTGGGATGGAATGGCAAAACGTGAATCGTTGGGTGGCGATTGAGCCGCCACCCAACGATTCCAATCGAGGTCAGGCCGACCGACGGGAGGCCGGTAAACAGGAGTCTCCGGCTATGAATCACCCGACATTATTCCTGAGTATCAATAAATACGTATGGCACCGCGGTTCATTCTCCAAGCAAAAGCAAAAAAAGGACGTTCACCAAGGCAATGCAGCCGGCGACTTACAAATGAGCAACAAGATTAAGGTATCGACGAACGTGTGTTTGGCGGGGGTGGCGATTTGCGTTTGGGTTGCGGTTGCCGAGGCGGCGCAGCCCGATTTCTTCGCCGTCGGCGATCATCAAGCGTTCATCCTCCGCCCGTCGCAGGTGGCGGCCGAGAGCGAAGCGACGCCCTGGGTCTGGTACGCGCCGACGATCGTCGGGACGAATCCCAACGGCTCGAATGAGTGGCTTTTTCAGCAGCTTCTGGATAGCGGCATCGCGGTTGCGGGAATTGACGTCGGCGAATCGTATGGCAGTCCGGCGGGGCGGGCGGCTTTTTCTGAATTCTACACCTATGCGACCAGCCACGGCTTGGCGTCCAAAGTCTGCTTCTTGGGACAGAGCCGCGGCGGGCTGATGGTCTACAATTGGGCCGCCGAAAACGCCGACAAGATAACCGCCATCGCCGGGATCTATCCCGTTTGCGATCTGAGCA